>JBAWVV010000225.1:0-7132 GCA_037147115.1 Planctomycetia bacterium
ATGCTCGACGGAGGCACTGGGGGGCGGGTCACGGACGGGCGGGAAGGATCGATCGTTAGAAGGAATAAAAGACAGTTCGGGGCGTTCGGACAGGGAGCCAATGCCGGGATGGGCTGATCCAACCCGGGCTTCATCGGCCCCGGCATCATCGGCCCCGGCTTTTATGGGGATCAGGTTGGGGCCGCGGTGGCGGCCCGGGAACGACGGACTTTGGGAGCGAGCATCAACACCTCGTCTTGGAGGGAAGGGGCGACTGCCTCCCCTCCCTGCTGGCGGAGGAAAGCGAGGAACCGTCCGGCCGTTGGCGGGAGCGGCTTGCCGCGCACCCGGATAATACCGAGGGGGCGGACAAGGTCGCTGCCGGCAGGGGTGTCGAGCGGGATCGCGCGCAGCGATCCGGCGGCCACTTCCCGCCCGACCGTCGGCTCCGGGAGGAGCGCGACGCCTGCGTCGATCTCGACCGCCCGTTTGATCGTCTCGATGTTGTCGAACTCCAAGACGACATCCGGCTCCGCTCCATGGGCCGCGAGGACGCGGTCGAGCTCGTGCCGGATGACCAGATCGGGGTCGAAGCCGACAAGCGCGCGGTGATCGAGTTCGCCGAGCCGGACCGAGGACCGGGAGGCAAACGGATGGCCGGGCGCACAGACGAGCACGAAGGGCTCCTCACGCCACGGCTCCGCCTCGAGGGTCTTCGTGCTGCGGGGATAGCTCACGAGTCCGAGGTCCGCCTGACCGCTCTCAACCGATTCCAGCACCCGGTCGGGATGGAGGTATTCGAGGCGGACGTTGGCCCGGGGATGGAGGGAGGTGAACTCCTGCACGGCACGGCTCATGTGGTGGAGCCCGACGGAGTAGATCGCCGCCACGCGGACCCTGCCGGCGACCTCCTCGTGGAGCGTCCGGACCTCGTCCTCGAGCGCGTCATATCGGGCCACCAACTTCCGACACCCCTCGAAAAACACCTGCCCCTCTCTCGTGGGGGAAAGAGGTCGTTTCGACCGCTCGATCAGTTGCACACCAAGCCGGTGCTCGAGTTGGCTCACAACCTGACTGGCCCCGGACTGCGACAGCCCGTTGTCCTCGGCGGCCTTGGAAAAGCTCCGCCGGACGACGATGTCGCAGAAGACCTTGAGCGATTTGAGGCTGATGGATTTGAGGGTCATGGACGGCGCCGCGACTGGTCGCAATTTCCTCCGGCGATCGGGTGTGGTCGAGCGATTCACTTCCCGGAGGGGTGTCCCGACGACCGAATCACCAACCGCTGCTCGGATTCAGAAAAACAGATGATGGCAAGTGGTGTCATGCGTAAAACAGATACGATGCTAGCATCTCAGGCCTCCCCGTCAAGTCGGCACCCGCGCTCCCCCTTGCGCCGGTCACCTTCGGCCGGGGCTGGAAACACGGCCGCAAAAACCCGTGGGAGTGCGCTTTCGGCGCTGGTACACTTGCCCGTTTTCCGCGACGCCCCCGGCGGCTTTCCGCGCGCCGACAGAGGGCCTCAGCGATTCCCGGAAAGCCTCCTCGTGGCCACCCTCCCCTCCGCCGTCAAGGCTCAGCAGAAGGCGATCCAAAAAGCCGACACCCTCATCGAGGCGCTCGGGTGGATCCGCAAGTTCCGCGACACGACCACCGTCATCAAACTCGGTGGCAGTGTTGTCGAGCACCCCGATTCCCTCCGCCATCTCCTCGTCGACATCGTCTTCATGTCGACCCTCGGGATGCGCGTCGTGGTCGTTCACGGTGGTGGGAAGGCGATTAGCCGGGCGATGGACGCAGCCGGGCTCGCTCCGCACTTTGTCCAGGGGCGGCGCTACACTGACGATGCCACCCTGGGAATTGTCGAGAAGGTCCTTGCCACCGAGGTCAACCACGACCTCGTCGCCCGGCTCGAGGAATACGGCGGCCGGGCGATGTCGCTCAATTTCCTCTCCACGAACGTCCTCTTCGGCGAGCGGCTGTCCCTCGCCGAGCCGGGCGGCAAGGCCATCGATCTGGGCCATGTTGGCACGGTGACGCGGGTCGATCGGTTGACGATCGACAATCTCACCTACGCCGGCCAGGTACCGGTAATCCCGTCGATGGCGCTGGGCCCCGACGGCGGCAAGCTGAATGTCAACGCCGACACCGCGGCCACCGCCGTTGCCGCGGCGATCGGTGCCGAGAAGCTGGTTGTTCTTTCCGACATCCCCGGCGTCCTCCGCGACATCAATGATCCGGAGAGCCTGATCCACTCCCTCACCGCCAGCGAAGCCCGGCGACTGATCGCCGACGGTACGATCGCCGCCGGGATGATCCCCAAGATCGAGGGCTGCCTGGAAACGCTCGAGCAGGGGGTGAAGAAAATCCACATCATCGACGGCCGGCTGCGCCATTCGCTCCTTCTGGAGATCTACACCACCAGCGGCGTCGGCACCGAGCTGGTCCGCGACGATGCCCTCGCCTCTTCGATCCGCGCGGGGAGCACCTCGTAGCCCTTCCCCACACGTGTCGATTCCCTCCGCTCTTCCCGGCTCCCCCTTCCGACGACTCCAGTATCCCCCAATTCAGGAGCTCCGTATGGCCACCATCGACACCCACGGTGCCGCCACAAAAGCGGTGATCGACACCTTCGACCGGTATGTCGTCCCCAACTACAGGCGCTTCCCGATCTGCCTCGAGCGCGGGGCCGGATCGAAGGTCTGGGATGCCGAGGGGCGCGAGTACCTTGATCTCTTCCCCGGCTGGGGATGCAACCTCCTCGGCCACTGCCCGGCGCCGGTCGTGAAGGCGGTGCAGGATCAGATCGCGCGGCTGATTCATGTCCCCAACACCTGGTACACCGAGGCCCAGGGGGAATGGGCCCGGCTCCTCTCCGAGCGGAGCTTCGGCGGCCAGGCGTTCTTCTGCAATTCCGGCACCGAGGCCAACGAGGCGGCGATCAAGCTCATTCGCCTCCGCACCGACGGCGTGAAGTACAAGGTCATCACCTTCCGCGGCGGCTTCCACGGCCGCACGTTCGGCGCCGTCACCGCGACCGCCCAGCCTAAATACCACGAAGGCCTGGGGCCGATGCTCTCCGGCTTCCAGTACGCCCCCCACGGCGATCTCGACGCGGTGGCCCAGCTCGTCGACGACCACACCGGTGGCATCCTCATCGAGCCGATTCTCGGCGAGGGGGGCATCGTTCCCGCTCCGCCGGGCTTCCTCGAGGGGCTCAGGCGGATCTGCGACGAGCGCGATCTCGTTCTCGCCTTCGACGAGGTCCAGTCGGGCTGCGGCCGGACGGGAGAATGGTTCGGCTACCAGCACTTCGGCGTCCGCCCCGACGTGATCACGCTCGCCAAGAGCCTGTGCGCTGGGGTGGCCGGCGGCGCGATGCTGACGACCCCGGAGCTCGCCCGGCACCTCCGGCCGGGGATGCACGCCTCCACGTTCGGCGGCAATCCGATTGCTGCCCGGGCCGGGATCGCCGCCATCGAGATGATCGAGAACGAGGGGCTCCTCGCCCATGTTGGCACCGCCGCGAGCATCTTCCGCGAGCGGCTCGAGGCGCTCCGGGATCGCTGTGATGCCATTCGCGATGTCCGCGTTATCGGCATGATGATCGGCGTCGAGCTGGCGATCGACGGTGCGCCGGTCGTCGAGTCTTGCCTCGAGAAGAACCTCCTCGTCAACTGCACGCAGGGGCGCGTGATCCGTCTCCTCCCCGCGATGAACATCCCCCCCGAGGACATCCACGACGGCTGCGACCGACTCGGCGACGCGATCGTCGAGGTTGCCTCCCGCGCCTGACTGCCATCATGCTCCGTCACATCATCGTTCCCGAAGACCTCACGGCCCACGAGATCGAGGCCGTCTTCGCGATCTCGAAAGACCTCGAGACCAGGTTCGACGCCGGTCTGCGCGAGCCGCTCTTCCCCGGCCGCGTTCTCGGAATGGTGTTTGAGAAGCCGAGCCTGCGCACGCGGGTCAGCTTTGAGGCGGCCATGGTCCATCTCGGCGGCGCCGCCGTCTTTCTCGGCGCCGAGGCGGGCTTCTCGTCATCGCGTGAGAGCGTCGCCGATTTCGGCCGGGTGTTGAGCGAATACGTCGATGTCATCGTCTGCCGTTCGAAGGCCCACGAGACGATCCAATCGCTGGCCGCGGTGTCGAGCGTGCCGGTGATCAACGGCCTCTCCGACTATTGCCACCCCTGCCAGGCCTTCGCCGATCTCTACACGCTCCGCGCTCACGTCGGCAGGCTTGCCGGCCTGACGCTGACGTTCGTCGGCGACGGCAACAACGTCGCCCGGTCGCTGGCGGTCGTGTGCGGATTGCTCGGGATGCGGTTTGTCCTCGCAGCCCCCGCGGGCTTTCAGTTCGACGACCGCTTCCGCAGCCACCTCCGCGACATCCTCCCCAGCGCCGAGATCGAGGAGACGACCGACCCGGTCGCAGCCGTTGCGGAGGCCGCCTGCGTTTACACCGACGTCTGGACGAGCATGGGGCAGGAGCAGGAGCGGCTCGAGCGGCAGCGGGTCTTCCGCCCCTATCAAGTCAACGCGGAATTGATGCGCCACTGCCCCAACGCCCTCTTCATGCACTGCCTCCCAGCCCGCCGCGGCGAGGAGGTCACCGACGACGTCATCGACGGGAGCTGCAGTGTCGTTGTCGAGCAAGCCGCCAACCGGATGCATGTCCAGAAGGGGCTCCTCGCCTGGCTCCTCGGCCAGCAGAGCTGAAGGCCACCGAAGACCTAGCCATTCACGGCGGGAACGGTGACCGGCGTTACTTCGCCGGCTTTTTGCCCGGTGTCTCGGCGCCGGCCGCATCGTCTTCCCCCGGCTTCGCTTCGTCGAGGACGATCGATGCCGAGTTGATGCAGTACCGGATCCCGGTCGGCGGAGGGCCGTCGTTGAAGACATGGCCGAGGTGGGCGCCGCACTTCCGGCAGGTGACCTCGACGCGCCGCATCCCGAAGGTGATGTCGGGGGTTTCAGCGACCTTGCCGTTGGCCTTCTTGTCGATTGGCGCCGAGAAGGCGGGCCAGCCGCACTCGCTGGTGAATTTGTCGCCGGAGGTGAACAGCGGCTCGCCGCAGCAAACACACTTGTAGGTCCCCGGCGTCTCCGTCTTCCAATATTTCCCGGTGAACGCCCGCTCCGTCCCCTTCATCCGCGTGATTTGGAATTGCTCAGCCGTGAGCCGGCCGCGCCATTCCGCGAGCGTCTTCGGGAGCGGCCCGGCGAAGGGATCGGTGGCATCGTCGTCCTTGGGGACACTGGTCTCGCCTTCGGTGGGCATCGGTGGCTTCGCTCCGGGGTTTGGTCCAAACAGGGGGGCCTTCGGCGCCGTCGGTTGCCCCTGGGCCGTCTTCGATCCGGGGGACTTCGGCGGGTTTTTCTTGGCTCGCGACGATGTCGCGGCAGGGTTCTTCGGATCGGGCTTGGAAGCCTCGGAATCAGCCTCCGGCGGCGCGACCGTCGTGCCGCCGGCGCGGGGGGCGGGAGGATCGTCGTCGGCCGCCGGCGCGACCGAGAATGTGGCCACGATCGCCGCGGCCACGATCGCTGTGAAGACGATCAAATGGGACAGGAATCGATTGAGATTTCGCACGTGTGGGTCCTCCTGGGGCGGGCCGGGGCGGCGAGCACCGCTCAGCCCAAAGACTCTTCGCCGGGCTCACTTCTTCACGTCAGGGAGTGTCTTGGGAGCGTACTCGTGGGGGCGTTTGCGGACCACCTCCGCCTCCAGAATCGTGTCGGGCTTGATGCCCGGGATCGGGCGACCGTCCGGGCTCTGGGTGCGGTGGAGCTTCGGGAGCACGTCAAACCCTTCGATCACCCGGCCGAAGACGGTGTGCTTGCCGTCGAGGTGCTCGGTGGGGCGGAAGGTGAGGAAGAACTGCGAGCCGCCGGTGTCCTTGCCGGAGTGAGCCATCGAGAGCGAGCCGCGGAAATGCTTGCGGGCATGCGGCTGGTCGGTCTCGCACGGGATTGCATATCCCGGCCCCCCCGAACCGCGGCCGGTCGGATCGCCCCCCTGGGCCATGAACTCGGGGATCACGCGGTGGAACGGCGTCCCCGCGTAGAAGCCCTTCTCGACGAGGCTGAGAAAATTGGCGACGGTGTTGGGAGCCTCGTTCTCCAACAGCTCGACGACGAGATCGCCGGCGGAGGTCTTGATTGTGACGCGGGGAAGATCATCCGCTTCCGCCTCGGCTGCGCGGAGCGTCATCTCCTCTTTGACTTTTTGCCGATTGTCCTCGATGACCGCTTTCAGCTCCCCGACCCGGGCCTGCTTGTCGGCCGAGCCCCCCACCGCCGAAAGCTTGTCGAGGTAGGCATCGGCCTCGTCGAGCCGGGAGAGAATCATCGCCGCGGTCGCTCCCATCATGAGCACGTCGCCGTCGATCGCCCCGACGCGTTCGAGTTGATCGACAAGCACCAGAGCCTGCTCCGGGGAGTCGGTGTTGATCGCCGCGGCAACCATCGCCGAGCAGACCTTCCTGGCGCTCTGGTAGGTGGGCATGGCGATGTCGATGTTTTCAACCTCACCGCGATCCGGGATCCCCGCCCGGGCGATCGTGAGCGCCGCCGCCTCGAGCCGCTGGCTGGTCGTTTGGGCCGCGGTCTTGGCGGTCTCGAAGGCGGCCTCGAGAGCAGGGCGATCGGCCCCCTTTTTCAGGTACGAGGTCTGGATCGCCGTGAGCTCGCCGACGAGTTTCTTCAGCTCCAGCTCCGACTCCATGAAGACGGTTCGGGCGGTCTCGGCCTCCTCGCGCGTCGGCGGGGGAAGATCGGCTGCCCCCAGCGACGCCGCCTCGGTGGCCTTCCTCGACGCGTCGGCGGCCGGCTCCTGGGCCCACAGGGGGGTGGCCCGGGCCGGGAGAAGCGTCAACGCCACGAGCGCCGTGGCCAGCCACCGGCGTGTGACGCCGTCAGAAACGAATCTCGCCACGAGCCGCACCATCGGGAGACTCCGCAGGGGCATCCGCGTTCCGGTCCCCGCGGGACCGTGCACCGTTCCTGGTACCATACCAATTGCTCCCCCGCTCCGGAAAACCCTGGTTTTCGCCATGCCCCCTCCCGGTCGTCGCCGTCAGCATGCCCCCACCGGTCCCCGCGGCGGCGGGCCCCCCTCCCCTGGGGTGGCCGGCGAAGAGGCGACC
>JBAWVV010000226.1:0-7114 GCA_037147115.1 Planctomycetia bacterium
CCCCCGCCTCTCCCCCGGCAGCGACGAACCGCGGCTTGAGGGCACCGTACGCGGCAAACCATTCCGCCATCGGCGTCGCGCTCTTCGCTCGGATCGTGAAGGCAACGTCGATCGCTTTTGTCGTCGGATCGATGGTCGCCTCGAAGCTCGATCGATCGCTGTCGAGCGTGAGCCGCTCCACGAGGACGCGCATCGACTTCATCGATTCCTCCGCGGCGCGCCGCCCCTCCTCGGGGAGATTTGGGGGGAGGGACGCCATCGAGAGCATCGCGTCGACCTGACCGAGCCCCGACCGTCGCACCTCCTCGGAGATCGCCGTGTTGAACGATTCCACCGCCATGTCGCTGACCACGACCGGCGCCGGCGGATCGGCGGCGAGCATGCGGACGAGGTCGGCGTCGTCGGAGAGGAGGTAATAGCCCGCGCCCGGCTTCGCAAAGACACTCTTCCCCAGCATGGCGATCTCGTAGGAGCGTCCCTTCGGGGTCATCTTCGCGGGGAAGACAGTCTCGAGCGTCTTCTGGAATCGCTCCTTCCCCAGCACGGGCACCGCCACGACCGTCCCGGCCGGCTGTCCCTTCTCGTCGACATGGATCGTGATCACGATCGGCTTGCCGACATCGAAGCCGTCGAGTGGCTTGCCGCCGGTGAGCGCGACAAACAGCCCGGGAATGGCACCGGCCAACGCCTGCTGCTTGAGGGCGTCGGCGAGGAAGACGCTGTTGTCGACGAGCCCCTTGTAGCTGCGGAGGACGATCCGCGAGCCGACCGGCTTCGTGATCCCCCCCGTGGCCGCCCCGGCGTTCCGCACCCAGTCGCGGTCCTTCTTGGAGAGCTCCTTGAGGGGGATCTTCGTTTCCTTCCCTCCCTTCAAGCGGATGTGGACCTGCCCATCCTCGAGCTTGAGAAACTCTGCCTCACGCGAAAACTTCCCCGTGATGTCGGTCCAGGTGCGCGTCTCGCCAGCCGTGGCCGCGGGCCCAGGCTTCGCGTCCCTTCCCTGGGCGGCAGCAATCCCTCCCCACGGGGCAAGCACGACGATCATCGCCACGACACCGAGCCAGCCCGTTCGCCATGTCGTCATCGAAGCACCTCCACTCGCGAAGACTGGTCCCCGCCGCTTCCGGCCCCAGCCGGACGTTATCCCCCGCGCGCTGGCCCTGTCAACGGAGCCACGCGCTGCCAACCACCGCCCGTAGCGCCGGTTTGTCGTCGATCCGGGGCTGCCCCATACTGCCGCTGTCGATCTTTTCAACCGCCCACCGATCAGGCCGCGCCCGCGACATGGTCCATCCCCCCGCGACCGCCATCGAGACACCCTGCCCCGGCGGCGTCATCGAGGGGTTTTATGGCCCACCGTGGTCTGACGCCGAGCGACGCACGCTCCTCGACTGGATGAGCCGCTTCGGCCTCACCGTCTATCTCTCTTGCCCCAAGGATGATCCCCACCATCGCGCCGCCTGGCGCGAGCCCTATCCGCGCGGCGAGGCGGAGCGGATTGCCAGCCTCGTTGCCGACTGTCGCAAGCGCGGCATCGACTTTATCTGGGGGGTGGGCCCCGGCCTCGATTTGCGGCATGCCGATGAGGCCGATGTCGCGGCGCTGCTGGCGCGCTTCGCCGAGCTCCTCCGGCTCGGCTGCCGGCGCTTCGCCCTCCTCCTCGACGACATCCCCGCCGCCCTCGACTCTGCCGACGCCGCCCGCTTTGGATCGCTTGCCGCCGCGCAGGCCCACGTCGCGAACCGGGCCCAGGCGTGGATCGCCGCGAATGTGCCCGAGGGCACGCTCCTCCTCTGCCCTACCCCCTACTGCGATCGGATGGCCGCTGCCGGCCTCGGCGGCATCGGCTATCTCGACACCCTCGGGGGTCATCTCGCGCCGACCATCGACGTCCTCTGGACCGGCCCTGAGATCATCGCCCCCGAGATCACTCAAAAGTCGCTCCGCTGTGTGACCGCGCTGCTCCGTCGCAAGCCCGTCATCTGGGACAATTTCTTCGCCGACGACTACGACGGCCAGCGGTTCTTCGCCGGCCCCTACGCCGGCCGCCCGCGGGATCTCCATGCGGCTGTCCGCGGCGTCTTCCTCAATCCCAACAACGAACTGCCGCTGAACTTCGTCCCCCTCCATACTTTTTCAAGTTGGCTCCATGGCAATGGCCCGTGGGATCCGCGCGCCGCGTTCGAAAGTGCAGTCGGCGACTGGCTCCCCGCCTTCCGCCTCCTCGACGCCGCGCCGAACCGGCCCGCGCGGGAGCCGGTGTCACTCGCCGACCTCACCCTCCTAAGCGACTGCTTTTATGGCCCCTACGAGCAGGGGACCGGTGCGGTAGCCCTGCTGGCAGGCGCCCGCGGCGTCATGGAAACTCCCCCGGCCGCCTGGGGCCGCGCCGAGGAAGAGGCCCTCGACGCCGCGCGCCGCTTGAAGGCGCTCGGTGATCAACTCGCCGACCTGGCCGATCGCCCCCTCCTCCACGCCCTCGCCCGGCGCCTCTGGCCGCTCCGCGAGGAATGCACGCTTCTGCTCCATCATGCCGACAACCAGCGCCGCGCCGCGCGCGGCGAACCGCTCCTCCCCGACAACGATCACCTCCCCGGGACGTTCCGCGGCGGCTTTCTGGCCGCTCTCCAGAAAAGCGTCCCGGTGCCGTGGGAAGCGCACCGCCCCATCACCGCAACGTTCACGATCCGGCCGGCCCGCCCCGAAGACGAGTTAGCGGCCTATCGCGTCTGCCTCGAGACCGGCGACGACGGCCGCGACGGCACGGCTTATTACCGCGACGATCCCGACGCCCTGCCGCGGATCTTCGTCGGCCCCTACTTCGCTTTTGCCCCCGACCTCGCCTGGGTGGTGGAGGACGACGAGGGAGTGTGCGGCTACTGCCTCGGTGCCGCCGACTCGGCGGCGTTCTATGATTGCTACGAGCGCCAGTGGCGCCCCGATCTCACGGCCCGCTTCCCCGCGCCGACTGGCGCCCCAGCGACCTGGACCCGGGCTCAACAGATCCACCACCTCTACCATCATCCCGACCATCTCATTCCCGGCCCCCCCGGCCACTTCCCCGCCCACGTCCACATCGATCTGCTGCCGCGGGCTCAAGGCAAGGGCTTGGGGACACGGATGATGACCGTCGCCCTCGACAAACTGCGGCGCCGCGGCCTCCCTGGCGTCCATCTCGGCGTCGGCACGGTCAACGCCCGCGCTCAGGCCTTTTACCGGAAGCTCGGCTTTGCGGAGCTGTGCCGAGTCGGCGGCGCCGATGGCTGCACGTATATGGGGCTGCGGCTCGATGCCCCGCCCGCTGCCGCCGCGGAGCGATTCACCCGATGACCGCTCCCCCGAACTCCCCCGCCGCTTCGGCACTGCGCCGCTTTGCCGACAGGGTGACGGCGCTGGCCGACAGCCCGATCCCCGCTGCGATCCGTGCCGGCGTCGTGGCGGTTGTGCCGCTGACAATCGTCGGCGGGCTGTTCATGCTCATCGCCCATCCGCCGCTGCCGGCGCTTGAGCGCGCGATCGCCCCCTGGGCCGCGCTCCTCGAGATCCCCGTCACCGCCACCTTCGGGGTGCTGGCGCTGTTTGTCGCCCTCGCCGTCGCCTACGATCTCGGCGGCCGCCGCGGCCAGGACCGGCTCTCGAGTGTTGTCCTCGCCGGCGTGTCGTTTCTCCTGGTCTCCCTCGACCCGGCCACTGCGTCCCTCCGCATGGAGGCGCTGGGGTCGGCGGGGATCCTCACCGCGATCCTCGTCGCCGTTATCGCCGTCGAGGTGCAGGCCTTGATGGCGCGGAAAGGAGCGGTGATCCGGATGCCGGGGGAGGTGCCGGCGATCGTCGCCGAATCGTTTGCGGCGCTGATCCCGCTGGCGGTACTGCTGACGGGATTCTGGCTCGTCCGGTTTGTCCTCGGTTTCGATCTCACCGATGGATTGCGCCGCCTCTTCCAGCCCCTTGTCTTCGCCCTCGACACCCTCCCCGGAATCGTTGTCTACGCCTTCCTCGTCACCGCCCTGTGGAGCTTCGGCGTCAACGGCGACAACGCCCTCGACACGGTCGTCGCCCCCGTCTTCCTCCAATATCTCGCCACGAACGCCGAGGCCTGGGACTCGGGTTCCGCTGCCCCCCACACCACGGCACTGGGGTTCTTCACGACCTTTGTCAACGTCGGCGGCACCGGGGCGACGATCGCGCTTGCCCTGTTGCTCGTCAACTCGCGCGACCCGGTCGCCCGCAAGGTGTCGCGTCTCTCGCTCCCCGCGCAGCTCTTCCAGATCAACGAGCCACTCTTCTTCGGCCTGCCGATCGTGTTGAATCCGCTGCTGATGATTCCCTACGTGCTCAATGCTGTCCTCCTCACCACAACAAGCTGGTTGCTGATGGAGTGGGGGCTCGTCGGCAGGCCGGTCGTCGGCATCCCCTGGACGACGCCCCCGGTGATCGGTCACTGGCTCGTCACCGGCGGCGACTGGCGCGCGGCAGTGTGGGGCGTGATCTCGATCTTCCTGGCGATGGCCGTGTGGTGGCCCTTCGCCCGGGCCTACGAGCGCCGCCGTGCGCTGGCCGCGCACGAGCGTTATGATCCGATCGCCGACAAAACCCAGGAGCGATTCCGATGACACCCCCTCCCCGTCCGATCCACGTCGCGGCGCTACTGGCCTGCCTCTTCATCCCATCGGGCCTCGTCAACCGGCCCACGGCCCGGGCCGCCGAAGGGATCGAGGAGGTGGAGATGTCGGGCTATCTGCTCGTCCCCCATGAAAAAGTCCCCGAGCGCTACGACGCCGGCTTTTCGATGTATGTCGCCGCTTGGCCACTGGTGCGGGAGTATCCGGGCAACCGCTTCCAGACCGGGCTGTTCGGTACCTGGATGTTTGCCAAGCAGGAGGAGCCGAAGCCGAAGAACATCTACTCCGACATCGAAGGGGGGCTGGGGTGGTGGCGCGACACGCGCTTCGCCACCGAGACACCGAAGTTCATCATGGGGGGCGTGACGCTCGAGTTTGACGAGTGGGCCAACGGCCCTGGCGCCGGCAAGAGCCGCGACTGGAACGCGCCGCTGGGGGTGTATGGCGTGGCGCAGCTGAGCCCGCGGATCGTCTGGCCCGCCGACGGCCTCAACCTCGCCCAGGGGACCTGCGGCGAACTGTTTGGCTACGGCTATCTCCCCCTTCCCCTCACCGATCCGCAGGCCACCACCGCCGGAAAGCCGATTCCAACCGGCAACCAATCGTGGACGCTGTTCGTCAACGCCGCCAACTTCAAAGGGCCGATCGCCTTCTTCCTCCCCTCCTATTGGTCGCGGGCCACGCTCGACAAGCCGGAGCACGCCGGCCGCTTCCTCGATGCCCGCCCCGCCGAGCCGAACAAGGCGGTGCAGATGGAGACGCAATACGTCCCCGCTGTGCAGGCGGTCGACGCCAAGGGAGACTCCTACGCCCGCATCGCCCCAACCTCCTTCCCGCGCAATGCCGGCAACGAGTCGGTCGTCATCCACCAGATCACCGCCTACGACAAGACGGCGCTGTGGGACTCCGTAGCCGCCTGGTTCGACGGCGGCGATCCGGTGAGCGGCACGATCGACCCGGCCGGCTCGGCCCGTCACCGCTTCACCGGCGGCGGCGGCTCGACCTGGCAGATCTATGCTCCCGACGCCCGCCGGGAAGAGAAGGTGGCCTTGGGGTGGAACTCGTTTGCCACGCCGATCGCCCTCGACGAGCACACCTACGGCTACCGGTGGAACGCCGAGACGGTGACCGAGACCGACGCCTTCTCAGGCCCCCTCGCCACGCTGCCGGAGTACTACCGGCTCGTGAAGGGGGAAGAGAAGTCGGAGTGGGTCGTGGTGGCGGCTGACGAAGTCCCTGCTGAAACGAAGCTCTCCGAGGTTGAGTTTCACACGCCCCAGGCCCCGCCGGCCGAGCCCTATGTGACCCCCGACAATCCCGACAGTCTCTGGAAGACTCCCGGCCCCGTCGCCGGCCCGTTCGAAACGCGCCTCGGCGATGGCAGCATCGTCACCTACGCCTGGTATCGCTTTGTCGATCAGCCGGCGATCCGGAGCGCGAATCTCTCCGACGACGAGCGCAGTCGCCTCCAGGCCCGCGTCGAAAAGCTCCACCGCCACTGGCCGATCGACCGCGACTATCTCCCCCCGCCGTCGCGCGGCGAGCTTGCCAGCCTCGACCCGGCGCTGATCGTTACGCCCCCGCCCGGCCTCGAAGCGGGCTACGTCCCGATCGCCATCCGGCAGGAAGCGGCTGAATGACTCACGCCGTGGGCGTCACGAGCTCGAGGCACCGTAGCCAGAACTCGGCGTACCGATCCCAGAACACCATGTTACAGCCCCAGTGGGGCGCCGGGTCGGAGGTGTAGCAGAGAACGCGCCCCTGCCCCTCATGGCCGAGGACGACAAGCGGGTCGCCGGTCTCGGCGAAGTCGAGGAGCAATTCCGCCCCCGGCTTCACGCGCACCTGGTTGTAGCCGAGGATCGGCGGGCAGGCCTTGAGATCGATCCCGGCGAAGCGCTCGCGGCCGTGAACGGTAGCCCGCGGCCGATAGCCCTCGGTGCTTTCGACGAGATCTTCGTGGTCGTGGCAGACGACCGGCATCGCGCCTTTGAGAAGCGTCCGTCCCCAGCCTCCCTTCCCCTGTTCGCCGGTGAAGGAATACCAGCCGCCGAGCAGCATTAGCCCCTTGCCAGCCTTCACCGCGTCGATCGTCAGCCGCACCCGGTCGGGGAAGGTCAGCACCTCCTTCCCGAACTTGGTGCGGTCGAAGAAGTTCGGCGCCAACTGAAAGAGCTTTCCTTCGACGTCGCTGAAAATGATGACGTCGTAGTCGGCGAGGATCTTTTCGTATTCACCAGGGCCGAGCTTGTAGAAATCCCACGAGGCGACGCTCTCGACGGTGTGCGTGCCGGTCGACTCCAGCGCACTTTTAAGCCATGTGCCGTAGTTGAAGATCTCGATCCCCTTCATCGCGTTCTGGAAGGGGCTCTCAGCAAACCACGGGCCGGTGAGGACAGCCCAGTCACCGACGTAGTAGACCTTGGCCATGGTGGGTTTTCTCTCTTCAACGCTTCAAAGAACAGAAGCCACTCGGGGGCGACCGTGCCAGG
>JBAWVV010000227.1:0-7103 GCA_037147115.1 Planctomycetia bacterium
AGGCGCGGGGCAAAACACGCTCGACGGCGGTGCGGCCATCGACACGTTCTACGGCTCGAGGGCCAACGACCGGGTCAGGCTCGGCGTGGGCGAGCAACTCATCGGCAACGAAAGCACGAACCCCCTCCGGCAGACCGACGACCTCGACCAGCTCAAGTCGTGGTACATCGACACGGCAATGGCACAGTGGGGCGGTCAACTCGACAAAGATGCCTGGCCGTGGCGGTATTGGACTGTCGCCATGAGCGACGCGAGTGTCGTGAGTGGATCGACGGGAAGCAGTCCTGCCCAGACGGGTGATTACTCGGGCACCAACAACCAGGTCGCCGGTGTCGACGAGGGCGACCTCGTCAAGACCGACGGTGAACATCTCTTCGTGCTCGCCGGCGACGGCGTCGACATCGTCAACGCATTGCCGGCCGACGAGTTGGGCGTTGTGAGCCACATCACGACTCCGGGCTGGGAACGTTCAATGTTCCTGCACGGCACGCGGCTCACGGTGATCTCGCAGGAAAACACCTGGGCGCCGGTCGGCACCGCTGACGCCGACACGAGCGGCCGCCTCTCCGCTTTGTCGTGGTGGAACCACACCTGGCAGCCGCATGTGAACGTCACGGTCATCGACGTCTCCACCGTGGCCAGTCCGACAATCCGGGAACAGACCACGCTCGATGGCTGGCTCGTCGACGCCCGGGCCATCGACGGCCGCGTGCTGGTCGTCACGCAGGACACCTTCGACATTCCCGCCCCCGCAATGATCACGATCCCGCCTCCCATCCATATCGATCCCATGCCGGTTGTTCCCATGCCGGTCGATCCCGGCACGATCGCTGACTCAAGCCCGATGCCGATCGATCTGCCGATTCCAATCGACTTCGTTGTCTACCCCGGTGATGGCACACGGTATGTCTATGAAGATGAGGCCAGCTACCGCGACCGTCTGGAGCAGGCTTGGGAAACCGTCGCCCGACCGCACTTCACTGTCACTGTCACGGGAGGCGGCATTACGACGAGTGATCTCCTCTCCGCCGGCTCCACTTACCTGCCGGTCAAGGCGACAGACAACAATCTGCTGTCGATCGTGTCGTTCAACGTCGATGACGACACCGCCGGGCCCGACGCCACGACCACGGTCGCCGGGGTCTCAGGGAGCGTCTATGCCTCCCCATCGAGCCTCTACGTCTCCGCCACGCATTGGGGCAACTGGTGGGATACGCGTGACACGATCCAGACCACGAACATCTACCGCTTCGACCTCGGTGCCGACGACGTGCCGCTGACGGCCATGGGCGCCGTGCCCGGCGTCACGCTCAATCAGTTTTCGCTCGACGAGAGTGCCGACGGCCTGCTGCGGGTGGCGACGACCAGCGGATTCGGCGACCGGGCCTCCAGCGGCGTCTACACGCTCGCCGCGTCCGCCGGCAACCTGC
The DNA here is from genome assembly GCA_037147115.1 of Planctomycetia bacterium. Classification (GTDB taxonomy): domain Bacteria; phylum Planctomycetota; class Planctomycetia; order Pirellulales; family UBA1268; genus QWOP01. The sequence continues at coordinate 1,431 of JBAWVV010000227.1, forward strand.
AGACGATTGGCAGCGTCACCGGGCTCGCCCCGGGGGAACAAATCTACTCGGTTCGCTTCATCGGCGATCGCGGCTACGTGAGCACGTTCCGCCAGGTCGACCCGTTGTTCGTCATCGATCTAGCAAATCCAGCCCAGCCGCGTGTCGTCGGCCAGCTGAAGGTGCCGGGTTTCTCGTCCTACATGCACCCGCTCGACGCCACGCATCTCCTCGGTATTGGCCGCGATGTCGATCCGGCCACCGGCCGCGTGCTCGGCCTACAGATCTCAATCTTCGACGTCGGCAACCCCGCCAATCCGAAGCAGACCGCAACCTACACGTTCACGGGTGACGGCTGGCAGTCGTGGTCGGCCGCCCTCTGGGATCACCACGCGCTCTCCTGGTTTGCCGAGCAGGGCATCCTCACCCTGCCGGTGCAGCAGGGGGACTGGTGGCAGGGCAGCACCGGGCTGATCGTTTTTAAGCTCGACACCCACTCCACCGACGGTTTCACGAACCTCGGCGAGATCACACACGACAGCGCAGTGCAGCGGAGCGTGCGGATCGGCGAGTTCCTCTACTCGGTCTCGGCCGGGGAGGTGAAGGTGCACCGACTGGACGCACCGACGGTCGAGGTTGGCAGCACCCGGCTCACGGCCGCGGTCGATCCGTGGAGCGGCTACGTCTAGTGCTGGTTGATAGTGCTAGGGTTCTGGGCCTTGGCGGCAGCAGTGGCTGGTGTCGCTTGAGCCGCAGTGGTGGTCAGGTAGCCGAGAAGGACGTGCCGTTCATGAGAATTCTCTACCTCCACGGTTGGAACTCGGTTGTCGGGGGCGTGAAGCCGACGTACCTCAAGTCACACGGCCACGAGGTCATCGAGCCGGCGCTGGACCACGAGGACTTTCAGGCCGCCCTCGAGACAGCCCAGAGAGCCTTCGACCAGCACCAGCCTGACGTCGTCGTGGGGTCGAGCCGAGGGGGAGCCGTGGCCGTGAATCTAGACTCGGGCTCCGCGCGGCTGGTCCTGATCTGCCCGGCTTGGAAGAAGTGGGGAACGGCCCAGACTGTGAAGCCCGGTACTCGGATCCTCCACTCTCCGGCCGACGACGTGGTGCCGTTTGCGGACTCTGTTGAATTAAGAACAAATAGCCGGCTGCCGGATACCGCATTGATCGAGGTCGGGCGAGACCACCGGCTGGCCGATCCGGAGCCGCTGGAGGGCTTGGTGCGGGCGGTAGAGAGGCGCGAGGAACCAGCATGATCGACGTCTACCACTGCCCGAAATGCTCCCGGCTGCTGAAGTGTGAGGGCGTGGTGTCTATCGGCGGCTACGAACTGCCGGTGTTCTCGTGCGAAGACTGCATCGTGAGGAAAGCGGTCTTCGGGCCCGGCACTGAAGAGTTTGATCTGGCCTACACGTTCTGCGTTGATGCTGCTGGGCGTTGTTTTGACCCAGTTGATCATCTTTTTGAGCCAGACGAGGGTGAGGACGAAGACGATGATTTCGGCCCGGATGTCAGTCTGAACTAGAACAGAGATGGCCTGAAGAAAGACGGCGAGGGAAGGCTTGGTGGCCCATCACCGCTTCCCGGGTTGGTCGCTGAACAAGGCACTTAGCGCGGCGAGGACTTCCGGAGGCAAGTTAGCCAGGCGTGCCGCAAGTTCTAAGAGTGCGTTGGAGTCGACTGGCGGCGGAGCTTGGACGTGTTTTTCAACGCCGACGGCGGATTTTTTCCGAGTTGCCGATCCAGGAGTCGATCGCCTTGTGCTTGATATCCGGATTGCGATCCAGATCGTCCGATCGGCTGCCACGAACGTTCACGAATATCTTCGGCCACACCTCGACGCCCGCAATCGCTACGAGCCAAGACACAGTTGTGCCATGGGAAGGCTCATCCTTTGGCGGTTTTAGCGACGGTCTTGAATTCCTCGAGCGTCACCTTGCCGTCGCCATTGGCATCGGCCTTGTTGAAGCGTTTGTCGGCATTCTTAGCCTTCTTCTCTTTGCCCCCCACCTTGAATTCGTCAAGCGACAGCCACCCATCCTGATTGGTGTCTTTCGCATTGAACATTCTCTCGGGATCGGCCTTCTTGCCCGCCCCACCCGCGGCGGGGCAGTCCGGCATCACCAGAGCCACGCTCACCAGCACCACCCAGCCACACAGGGGTCGCCATACCAAACCAGATCGCCTAGATTCTTGTCGCATTGTTTCGGTTCCTTCTTATCGCGTGAAAAGGCAGACAGCTTCACCATGAGAAATCGGGCAACTCTTCAACGGGAATGCGGCGAAAAAGTTGCTCGTCGTCCCGTTTTCACGCGGAATCAGCGTCTGACAGAGGAGCAAAGGCCGTTTATAATCGCGAAAGTCCTCTTTCCAGCCGGGCAGTGGCGACGTGCTCTATGGCGTCGTGAATCGCACCGAGTACCCAGGCTAGGTTTACATGATCTCGAAATTACGCGACGAAGCTGTGGGAATCGCTCTTCCATATCAAGTTTCAACAGCCCACTCCCGACCCTTTCGACAACCAGGAGAGTAAATCATGCGGCGAATCGCACTTAGTATGACGTCGGCTTTTTTGATCCTATTGCTCACGGCGGTCGCTGACGCAGCGGATGTAAAACTTGACGTTCCCGACGACGTAATTTTCCAGCAGGGCATCGAATATACCAACGCTGACGAGCGGATTAGCGCTACCGGTGACTCGGTGGGTGGACACTTGGCTCTCATGCTTGGTTTGACGGCCGACGTCGAAGCCGAGCTATTGTCGATGGAAGGGGCTGTCCATGGCTTCAAGGGTGAAGATGCCAAACGGGCTCAAGACGCGATGCTTGCGTTCTTCGACAAGCACTTGAAGCCGCGATGACAGCCAGCCCCCTACGGGCAACGCTGTGAAGACTTTTTTAGGCGGCTCTCTGGCCGAACTGTATGAGTTTCGCCGTAGGTTCCTTACGTTCGATTTCGAATCACGGATTTGCCCAGCGGCTTCTTGTCTGGATTGGTGGGCTTTTGCGACGGAGTGGTCATCTATCCGGCTGTGGTTTGGCTTGATCATGGGGGTAGGTCAGTGATCGTCGCAGACCAGTGCTCTCGAGCACCCGACTATGACACGCTTCGGGGGGCCCTCCCCCTTGCCGGGCCTGTAAAATATCACTACGACGCAAGGCCGAGCGACGGCCGGCAAACTCCCCTAAAAGGACACCCGCATGGAAACGCTCAGCGCACCGGTCACCGCCCACAACCTGACCGGCTGGTTCATCCTCGCTCGCTCGCCGGCCCCGGACCACAACTACTCCGTGCTCGAGGAGGCGATCGACTCCCAGACGACTTTGCTCCATGAGACCGGCGACGTCAACGAACTGCTCATCGAAAACACGGGCGACGTCGACCTCTTCATTCAGGCAGGCGACATCGTGAAGGGCGGCAAGCAGGACCGCACGATCGGTACCGATTTCGTTGTGCCCGCCCGCTCCGGCAAGATTCCGCTGCCGGTCTACTGTGTGGAGCAGTCCCGCTGGCAACGCCGCTCGTCCGAGCCCGTCACCCATTTCTCGGCGTCGAAGGATTTTGTGTCGTCGAAGAAGGCACGACTCGCCCTCCAACTCCTGAAGAACCAGGGCGAGGTGTGGAAGAGCGTGGCTGAGGAACAGCAAAGCCTGGCCTTCGCGCTCGCTGACGAGGTGCGGTCGGACGAGTCGCCCACCAGCCTGCAGCTGACCTACGAAAACGAGGTCGTTCGGCACGCCGTGGCCGACTACACGACGCTGCTCGAAGGGGCCCCGGCCGCGGCGGGGGGTCGCGTGGTGGGAGTGGTGTGGGCCATCAACGACGTGCCGAGCCATGCCGATCGCTACGTGCATCCCACGCTCTTTGCGAAGCTCTGGCGGAAACTGCTCCGAGCGGCGGCCATCGAGGCACTGGGCCAGAGCCGGCGCCGCACGCCGGCCGGAGAGACTGCGGGGGCAACCGAGCCACCCACCACCGATGCGATCAGGGAGTGGCTGGCCGCCCGAGAGCTTCTCGAGTCGTCGCGGTTGGATGAGGAACGGCTCGCACCCCGCACGCGGGTTCGCACGCACCGCGGCAGGTCGCAGCACCGCTTCGAGGTGTTCGACACCGCCCTCGATGCGGCGACGCCGCTCCACGTGACCGTAATTGCCGAGTGACACCAACCGCGACGCCCCTTCTCCGGAGGACCATCATGGCCGGCTACGAAACGTACGATCGACAACAGGTCTACAAAAAAGCCTATGACCGCTTCATGAACATGGAGGTGCCGCCCTGCACGAAATGCGGTTCCACGCAGACCGCATCCGTGCAGGTGGGCGTCGTCTGGGTGACGATCCAACTCGCCGCGACCTGCCCGAAGTTCAAACTGATTCCCAATGGTTCGAAACTAGGTAACTGGTTCTGCAAGTCGTGTAGTCACTTCTTCGATGTCCCCGCCGAACCGGAGAAAGGAGTCACTGCATGAGACAACAACGCATTTTGACGCTGCATCACTACCTCCTCGGCGGCACCTGCTGGGTGTTTGACGACGAAGGCGCGGATCACCAAGGAGGCAGTGGCGAGTCCCATCTGGCCCGATTCGGCTCACTCTCGCAGCCAGTCCGGAAGGCGGCGGACGCGGCCCTCCCGATCGACACAGACCACCGTGGTCGAACCGCTAGCGATGATCGTCGTGCCGCGAATGACCTCGTAGTTGTGCTCGATGCTCGCGCCACCGATCTTTTCGACGTAGGTCCGCACGAGGAGCAGATCGTCATATTCTGCGGCCGCTAGGTAGCGGCAACTGGCCTCGGCGATCACGAGAAACAGCCCCGCATCCTCGAACTCCCGGTAGGTCGCCCCTCTTGCCCTCAGCATCTCCGTCCGAGCGACTTCAAAGTAGGTGAGGAAGTTGGCATGGTGAACCCGACGCTGGCCGTCGGTCTCCTGGTAGCGGACGCGGATCTGGGTTTCGTGCGAGGCGAGCGGCATGGCCGGGCTCCGGGCAAATGACTGCTGGTAATTCTGCGGGCTTCGGTGACCCGTGGCTGCCAGAGACTTTATTCTTTGCGATGCAGTCTTGGCAGAGGACACCCCCTGTCCCGCCTGCTGCTGCATTCCAGCAGCGGTGGTGGGGGGATCTTTCAAGTCACGGCACCGACCGACGTGCCGTATTAGGCTCGCCGGGTGGTTCGATCCAACAGATTTGAGATCGTGAAAACCGGTTTTGCCGACCCAGCCCCGACAGAGAAGGACAGGGACTACAACGGCATTTCCGCAGAGACCCAGCTCTCGACTCAAAAGAAGGGGACCGGCGTCTGGTGCGAGGCGTCCATCGAAGACGTTCAGGCCAACATGTCTTTCACAGGCTATCCCTCCGATCGTATTCACTATGTGCAAGGCATGGTGGAAAACACCATTCCGGCAAACATGCCAGACAAGATCGCCCTGCTAAGACTGGACACGGATTGGTATGCCTCCACCAAACATGAACTGGAACATTTGTATCCACTTCTGGAAAATGGGGGCGTGCTGCTCATCGATGACTATGGTCACTGGCAGGGCTCGCGCCAGGCTGTGGACGAGTACTTCGCAAAGAGCGGCATGGTGCCGCTTCTGGCTCGCATCGACTCCACCTGCCGTTGTTTTGTAAAGCCCCTTTGAGCCTCTAAGTTGCCGCCACCAGCCGATTCACGGCGTCATTCAG
>JBAWVV010000228.1:0-7058 GCA_037147115.1 Planctomycetia bacterium
TGGCCCACCGCCCTCCGGGGAGCGCCGTGGCGTGCTCGGTGTAACCGATCGCCCGATCAGGCAGGGCAACCGACGGGGGAGGATCGGCCGCGCGGACGGGTAGCGCTGCGACAAGGAGTACAAAAAGCATTGCGGCGAATCGGCGCATCGGTTTTCCGCCCCCGCTATCAATGCTTATGGGCCGTCGCTCCCCGCGGCCGGCTGCCATCGCCTTCCCTGCCCATGATAGGTGAGGCACCGGCCTTGTGCTGCTGATCGGCACAATGGAGCGGATCCTCGATCAGCGACGACTCGTCCTCGTAGAGCCACCTCATGCAAGGCCAGTGACCGTAGTCAGCCTTTCTGTTTCTGCCGCATGTAATACCGCTGCACGCGGGCCACGCATGGGCGGCCGTCGGGGCTCTTCGTCGCGCAGGCGGCATCGGGCTGGCCCGCCTTCTGCACCACCGCCCGCACCCGCGTGGGCACTGGCTCCGCAAGATCGGCATCGACATCATCCACCGTAAGGCCATGGCAGCAGCACAGCGGTCCGGCCGGATCCTTCGGCCAGTAGAGATCGTGGGCGGCGTCCGCATCCACGCTCCGCTCGAAGAGGTCGAAATAGGCGACGGGGCAGGCGTCGGTCGCGCACCAATAGGCCGGCTCGCCGAGCGACTCGACCGCGTCCGAGGCCAGGTGGGCCCGGAGCGTTTCAGGGCCCACGGGCAGGCCATCCGCGCCGCACCGCGGGCACTGCGGTGGCAGGCTCGAGTCGGGTTCCTTGAAAGAGGCCTTGTACATGATCACTCCGACTTCAAGTTCACTCTGGGTCGAGGCACCTCTTTCCCACTCACCGGATTATACCCGCCGCTTATCCCGGGAATACCTATGACGACATCCGCATCGGCACGCTCGTTCCCGCGCACGACCGCACTGCAGAGTCGATCCGGCAGTTGTTTCCGCACGGATTTCTCTGTGCCAATGATAGGTGAGACACCGGCCTTGTCCTGCTCGATCGGCACGATGGAGCAGATCCTCAACGCCAACACGGAGGTCCGGGAGCGTCGCGACCAGCTCCCGAGCGAAACTCATTTCGTCGCGCAGGTGTCTCAGAGTCATTGACACGTTCCGAACTTCGGGAATGCGATAAGCTCTAGTCCCCCGAAGGAATGGTTCGGAACCGGCCCAGCAGCCTGAACAGGAAGGCCTGCAGCGAGCCCGGTTCCCAAGCCCGCCAGGAAGGCACCCGTGGCACGCCGCAAGACCCCATCCGACCCCCAGCAGTCGCTCTTCGCCGACGATCCTCCGCCGGATCGCAGCCCCGCCAGCACCCCCGGCCCCGCTGCCACCTGCCACCGGCACTGGCTCGATCCCCGCTGCGGGATCCTCGCTTCGGCGGCCGATTGGTTGCTGGCAGAGGCCCGCAGCGCCGAGCTTGACGGCCGCGGCCCCGAGGGGACCGGCAGCGACACCGCCGTAGTCGACCTGTCGGCGTTCACCGTCGTCGTGCCGGGTCGGGCGGCGGGGCACCGGCTGATCGAGATCCTCATCGACAAGACCGCCCCCCCGCGAAGCCCACGGGGCGGCGGGCCCGGCGGCCGGATCATCCCCCCGCGGACGGTCACGCTCGGCACGCTCCCGGAGGCGCTCTACGAACCGGCCAAGCCGCTGGCCGACACGGCCACCGAGACGCTCTGCTGGGTTGTGGCGCTCTCCGCTGCCAGCCACCGCGACCGGCATCTGATCGCCCCGCTCCCCGAGAGCCAAGGGGACGTCGACGAAGCGACCGACCACCCCGATCGGCATGCTCCCGGGGCCCTCCCGTCGACCGGGGCCGATCACAACGCCGCCATCGCCACCGGTGCCCTCGACGCGGCCCGGATGCTTGTCTCGATGCACCGCGAACTGGCCGCTCATCGGCTCTCGTTTGCCGATCTGGCCGATGCCGCCGACGAGGTCCTGCCGGGGTTCGGCGACCACACGCGCTGGCAGGCGCTGGCCCGGCTCGAGCAGGACTATCTCACCGAAATCGATCGCCTCGGATTCTGGGATCGGCAGACCGCCCGGCGCGTCGCCGTCGAGAACGGCGAGGTGGCCTTTGAGGGACGAATCGTTCTCCTCGCCACCGTTGATGTCGATCCGCTCCAGCGGACCCTCTTGGCTGGTGTTCGCGGACGGATCGACGCGCTGGTCGCCCTTCCCCAGGGCATCGGCCCCGATCCCGAGCAGGGCTTCGACGACTTCGGTTGCCTCATCCCCGAGGCGTGGCAGGATCGGCCGCTCCCGGTGCCGTTGGAGCGGATTGCGGTCGTCGATGACGGGGAGAGCCAGGCCGCGGCGGTCGTCGACTGGATCCGGGGCCTCGCGGCGACCCGTTCGGCCGACGAGATCACCGTTGCCGTCCCCGACCCGGCCATCGTCCCCGCGCTCGAGCAGCGGCTCGCCGCGGCCGGGCTGGCGGGGCGGTACGCCGCCGGCCGAACCGTCGAGCGCTCGAGCCCGTGGCAGTTTGTCCATGCGATCTTCGCCTGGCTGCGACGGCGCGAGTTTGCGGCCCTGGCCAACCTCCTCCGCTGCCCCGATTGCATCGCGCTGCTGCGCCGGCGCGGCGTCGAAGCGATCCCCGCCGCCATCGCCGACGCCATCGCCCTCCGCCACCTCCCCTGGGAAGTCGATCGCGAGCATCTCACCCGGGCGGCATCCCATCCGGCGGAGCGGGCCGAGAACGAGGCCTTCGTGAGGATCCTCGATGCGATCGACGCGTGGCTCGCGCCGCTCCGCGCTGCCGCCGCCGCCCTCGAGGCCGCCCAGCGGTTGACCCTGCGGCCGAGTGCGTCGACCCGCCCCCCGCGGCCACGGCGGGCCAAGCCAGCCGGCGCCGCGGCTCCGGCCGGCACGCTGGCGGCCGACTGGGTGCGGGCGGTGCGCGGCATCTGCAGCACGGCCGTGGAGGGGATTGAGATCGACCGTGACGACCCGGCAACCCGGATTTTCTCCCGGTCGCTTGCCGCCCTCGGGGAGGCGCTGGCCGACCTCGAAGCACTCCCCGACCGGCTCGCCGCCGCGGCGGGGTCGGCGGGCCTAGAACGGCTCCTCCTCTCGACCTGGGGGCGCGGCCAGCTCCCCCCGCCGCAGCAGCCGGAGGCGATCGAGCTCGTCGGCTGGCTCGAGGTGGCGCTCGACGACGCCCCGGCGCTGGCGATCACCAGCTGCGTGGAGGGATGCCTGCCGGGGAGTGCCGGTCGCGATCCGCTCCTCCCCGAGCCGCTTCGTCAGGCTCTTGGCCTCGACAACGCGACGCGGACAGCGGCCCGGGATGCGTGGATGCTCGCCGTCGCCGCCGCCCGCGACGACCTCCTCATCGTCGTCCCCCGGCGCGGGGCCGACGGCTCGCCGGCTGTGCCCAGCCGCCTCCTCTTCCGGCGCTGTGCCGAAGACGTCGTCCACGCGGCGAAGCGACTCTTCGCCCCGCTCCGGGCTTCCGCCCCGGCGGGCCCGCCGGCCGTGGTGCCATCCCGTCTGGCCGTGCCGGCGCCGGCGCTCGTGGCGACGGCCACCGCCGGCTTCCCCCCGATGCGCGTCACCGAGTTCCGCGATTACCTCGCCTGCCCCTACCGCTACTGGCTCCGTCACCGTCTCGGCCTGGACTCCTCCGGTGACGAGGCCCTCGAGCTCGGCCCGGGCGATTTCGGCAACCTGATCCACGAATGCCTCGATCGGTTCGGCAAGCACGCGCCGATCGCCGCGAGCACCGACGCCCGCCAGATCAGCGACTGGCTCTCCGCGGCGCTCGATCGATTCGTCCACGAGCGCTACGGGCTCGGGGCGGCGCCGGCGGTGTTCGTGCAGACGGAACTGGCGCGGCGGAGACTGCGCGAGTTCGCCCGGGTGCAGGCCGAGCGCACCGCCGCCGGGTGGGTGATCCATGCCACCGAACAAGTCGTCCGCTCGTCGGCCTTCGTCGTCGATGGCGTGCCGGTGGCGCTGTCGGGAAAGATCGACCGCATCGACCACCACCCCGACGACGACCGGTGGGACGTGCTCGACTACAAGACCTCGGCCCGGGGCAGGTCACCCGACCGCACCCACCGCGATGCCCGGGGGTGGATCGACCTCCAGTTGCCGCTCTACCGGCATCTCCTCGTCGAGGTCGGAGGGATGCCCGATCTCGATCTGGCCAATCCCCTCCGGGTCGGCGTCGGCTACTTCAACGTCCCGTCCCGCGTCGAGGAGATCCGGATCGAGACCGCCTCGTGGTCGACCGAGGAGTTCGCATCGGCCGATGACGCCGCCCGCGACGTCGTCCGCGCCGTCCGGGAGGGAAGATTCTGGCCCCGCAACGACGAGGCCGCGGGGGCCTTCCCCGAGTTCGACGCCATCTGCCAGACCCACACGATCCGCGACGACGACGACGAGGGAGACGCCGAATGACCCCCCGACCAACCGATCAGAGTGGTCGCTCCCGCCGAGCGGGAGGCCCGCGCGACCGGGCCGAATCCGGCCCCATCTCCGCCCCGGCGGCGCCCCAGTCGCCCACCGTTCCCACGCCGGCCGTCACCCCGCTGGAACCGATCGTCCGGGTGCTCGCCAGCGCCGGCACCGGCAAGACCCATGCCCTCTCCACCAGGCTCATCCGCCTCCTCGCCGACGGCGCCGACATCGACGACATCTTCGCCGCAACCTTCGCGCGCAAGGCGGCCGGTGAGATCCTCGCCCGCGTTCTCGAGCGGCTGGCCAACGCCGCCGATCCCTCCTCCCCAGAGGCGACCGGAGGCTTGGCGACGGCGATCGATCGGCCGGCGGCCGACGCGGCGTTCTTCCGGGATCTCCTCGTCCGGGTGACGTCGAATGTCGACCGGCTGGCGGTGGGGACGCTCGACTCGTTTTTCGTGACCTGCGCCGATGCGGCCCGCTTCGAACTCGGGCTCCCGCCGGCGTGGTCGATCGGCACCGAGGCCGATCTGGCCATCCAGCGCCGCCGGGCGATCCACCGGACGATCTCCGACGCGCTCGCGGCCGGGCCTTCGGAAGAGGAGCCGGGGGACTCCCCCGCGAAGCTCCTGGCGACGCTGATGGTGCAGTTGTCGGGGGGAACGACGACGACCGGCCTCGAGGAGGCGATCGAATCGATCGTCACCGATCTCGCATCGCTCCACCGGGATGCCGAGCCGGCCGCCTGGGACAGGCTGTCGGTGCCCCGCCCCCCGTCGGGCGAAGAGCTCACCGCCGCGGTCGAGACGCTGCGCGCGACCGACTTTGAGGATTCCCGGGTCGGCGATGCCCGCGATGACGCCATCGCCGCCCTCGAAGCCTCCGATTGGAAGAGCCTGCTCTCGAAGGGGATGGTGCCGAAGCTCCTCGCCGGAGAGACGAAGTATCAGAGGAAGCCGATCGAACCGGCCGTGGCGGAGGCCTTGTGGACGATCATCCGCTTGGCCCGATCGGTGATCCTCGCCCGCACGGCCGCCCAGACGCGGGCCATCCGCGATCTCCTCGACCGCTACTCCGCCACCGCCGACCGGCTCATGGCGAGCGACGGGATGGTGTCGTTCGACGACGTCACCCGGCTCGTCGGCGGCGCGGCCGCCGACGGTACCCTCGACGCCGCCCGGTGGCGCGGCATCCGCTTCGCGAAGCATCTCCTCATCGACGAATTCCAAGACACCTCCCCCAGCCAGTGGCGCGTCCTCGAGCGGCTCGCCGAGCATGCTGTTACCGCCTCGGGGTCGTTCTTCGCCGTCGGCGACCGGAAACAGGCGATCTACGGCTGGCGCGGCGGCGCCGCCGAGCTCATCGATGCCCTGCCCGAGTTTTTCGCGGCGGGGCGCCGTCCGCTGGTTTCCCTCGACCTCGCCGCTAGCTACCGCTCGAGCCCGGCGATCCTCGACACGGTCAACCGGGTGTTCGGCCGGCTGGCGAGCGCGGAGCCGCTCGCCGACCACGCCCGGGTCGTGGCCAGTGCCTGCAACGACTTTCCGCAGCACGTCGCGGCCGCGTCGCGCCAAACGCTCCCCGGCTGGGTCCGCCTGCGGACTTGCGCCGCCCCCGAGGAGGGGCAGAAGGGGGGGGATCTTCTTCTCGCCGCCGCGGCCGCGCGGGCCGCGGTGCTCTCGCGGGCCAACCCCGGCAAGTCGGTAGGGGTCCTCGTCCGCACGAACAAGGCGGCCGAACGGGTGATCGCCCGACTGAAAGGTTTCGAGGGGATCGTGGCGAGTGCCGAAGGAGGCCAGCCGCTCGCCGACTCACCGGCCGTCGAGCTCCTTCTTTCGGCCCTCCACCTCGTCGACCATCCCTCTGACTCGGCGGCCCGCTTCCATGTCGCCACCTCCCCTCTCGCGCCGCTTTTCGGCCTCGACCCGTCCGGCGCCGCGGGGGAGATCCCCGCCGCTTGCATCACCACGCTCGATCGGCTCCGGCGTGCGCTCGTCGACGACGGCTACGGCCCGGTGCTGTCGCGCCTCGCCGCGGCGGTCGGCTCGGCAGGCTCGCACCGCGATCTGCGCCGCCTCGAGCAACTCGTCGCGGCGGCCCGGGAATGGGACATGGCAGGGGGCCGTTCGCGCGAGGGACTGGTGCGGACCGCCCCCTTCATCCACCACTGTCGAACCGTCAACGTCGCCGATCCGGTCGCGTCGCCGATCCGCGTGATGACGATCCACAAGGCGAAGGGGCTGGAATTTGATCTGGTTGTCCTCACCGACCTCGATCGCCGACTCGTCGCCCGCCCCCCGCGCGTCGTCGTCGATCGCGCCAGCCCTCTCGAGCCGATCCGCGGGATCCTCGTCCATGTCCCGCGGGAGTACCAACCGCTCCTCCCCGTCGAATGGCAGGGGGTGTGTGCGGCGGCGAGCGCTCCGGTGGTCCGTGAGGCGATCGCCACGCTCTATGTCGGCCTCACCCGAGCGGCCCAGGGGATGGAGATCCTCATCCGCCCGGCGACGGCGAAGGAGCGATCGGTGCCCAAGACGCTCGCCGGCGTCATCCGCTGCACCCTCCCCGAAACCCCAGACGCCCCCCCCGACACGATCCTCTGGACGGACGGTCACCTCACCGATCCGGCCGACGATACGCTCCCGGAG
>JBAWVV010000229.1:0-7041 GCA_037147115.1 Planctomycetia bacterium
GAACAAGGCGGCCGCTCCCATCGTCGCGACCGTCATCGAAAAGATGTTGTCCACCGAGTTGTATTGAACCAGAGAGAGGTCGGGCATGGCCGATCCCAACAAAAACAAGCCTTCGATCATCGCTTCACCTGCTTTCCATGTGGTTTAAAAGTTTGCCGCCGCATCAATTCCTGGGCAACAACCACCCTTCATAGGCAGGCCATGCCAGGCCGGCCACCATCAAAGGATGATTTCACCCACACTTCTCCTACCTTTCCCCCAAAACGTCCTCAAGGCTAGCCCGTGAAGAACACTTCGACAAGTGGATAGCGGCGGGCGTCCCCCCCCGCATCCCCTGATAGCGTTCGAGCGGCTCTACCGCAGCCAGCTCCCAGGTTTCTGACGATGCCCTTGAGGGCCCCTGTTCTCCGCCCGCTACACTCGTGTTTGGAGTGGGAACGCCCGCGGGGAGCCGAGATCATGATGCCATTCCAAGATGCCTGGCCGTGGGCGATCGGCTGCGCCGTCGTCGCAGTCGTTTCCCTTCTCCTCTGGTCGCAGGCCGGGCAGCGAGCGTTCCTCGTGGCGATGGCCGCCGCGCTCGTGGTCGGCGTCGGCTGCCTGCTTGCCGACTCCCTCGTGGTCACCGATCGGGAGCAGATCGAGATCCTCTTTCCGAGGCTGGCACACGCCGCCGAGACGGGGGACACATCCGCGATCCTCGCCGCCCTCGATCCGGCGCTGTCGCCGCTTCGATCCGAAGCGGAGCGGGCGTTGCAGGAGTTTCGCCCCGAGGAAATGCGGATCACGCGCCTCGATGTCACGCTTCGGGGGCCGGCGGCAGCCCGCCTGGCCCGGGCTGAGATGCTCATCCACACCCGGGGCGACGCCCGCGGCGCTGGTGGTGCCAGCGGGCCGGTCTCGGCGCTGATCGATCTCAAGGTCGATCTCCGCAAGGAAGGGGGGCGATTCCTGATCACCGACTTCGAGGCCGACGCGGCGCGGCCGATGGATCGACGCCGGCCGGAGTGAGGCCATCCCGCACGATTTTTTCGTCAGGGCTTCGCCGACTGCTTCTTGGGGAGATTCCGCGGCTCCGCCGCCGGCTGCAATTGCCACTGCGCGTAGGGAAGCCGTCTCGGCGCCTCCTCGAGCACCCCGCCGATCAAAAGCCGATCGATCGAGTCGAGATCGATCCGGCTGGCCCCAAGGACCGCGTGAGAGCCGATGAGGACGTTCCCCTGAATGCCGGTCGCCGCCATCCGCAGCCGTCCGACGGAGAGCGTCACCGCTTCGACCGGCAGACCCGGTGACGGTCGAAGCGCCTCCGGCTGCCAGGTGGGGTCGAGGGATTCGGGATGGAGCCAGATCACCCGCGCTACGTCCTGACGCGGGATCGAGAGGGGCTTGCCGCGCGGATCGGCATCGACAGCGATCCGCAGATTTTCCCCATCCATCCCCACGAGCCGGCCGCGCAGATAATCCCCCTGCATCGAGCGGACAAGATGCGTCGGAGGAAGATAGCGCTGGGAGCGGGGGAGCGTCGTCAGGCTGCGGAACTTCTCCGCCGACATCAGTGATCCCCACTGCGGCACGAGCTCCACCGCCTTGATCTCGCCCGGGGCAATCTCGACCGGCTCGGCCCCCTCCCGCAGCAGCCGGACGCCCCCTTCGCCGATCGATTCAACGCAACCTTTGACCGACTCCCCCGTCTCAAGGATCACGATCGATCGGTATCGATCGGATTCCGTTTCGTCCCCGCGCTTCGTCTTTCGCGCCAGGAGCCGCTCCTGGGCCGCGAGCACCTCGCGGAGCCGCTGCCGATCCCGTCCCCAGATCGGGTGCGAACCCCGCACGAGTGAAACGTTGCTTCGGATCGAGAGTGCCCCCTGCGCGATCTGGAGTTGCACCTCAGTGCCGGCCCGCCCTTGGACAAGAAACATGACGTCGTCGATCGGCAATCCCTCGGTGGCGACAAACACGCCATCCCCTCGGGGGGCGACGGCGCGGAGGTGCACCGGTGGAACAACACCGATCGATTGGTGGAGCGGCCCCCCCGGAATCACTTCCGTGATCATCGCTTTGCCGCCGACCTCGCCGATGGTCACACCGATCCAGCCGTTTTGGTCGTCGCCGCTGTCGTCGGGCGACGATTCGTCGTAGCGGATCGTGGCCAGCGGAGCGCTTCGGTCGGCGGCCGGCGCGAAGGGAGCCGCAATCAGGCTCCCCCGTGGCAGCCAGCCGATCGCTCCACAGCCAGCTTCGGCACCGTCTGCAGCGATCGGCACCAGACAGCCGTCGTGCCCCTCCCCCTCCAGTTCGAGCCGGCCGACCCGGCCGGGGAGGACAGGATCTTCGGCGGCCAACGCGATCGCCCCGATCCCGTCGAGGAATCCGATTGGCAGGCTCACCGGTGCTGCCATCGCCGCATGCTTGATCGTAACGTTCCCTTCCGCCACGCCGACGAGTTCTCCAGTCAGGCTCGAGCCAAATCGATCGCTGACCCGCACGCAGCGGGGCGCAATACCTTCCGCGCCGGCCGTCGGGGCAGCCGCGGTGGGGAACCGGATCGCCGCCACCGTCCCGAGGAGTACGTTCTGCGGTGACGCTCCAGCCGCTCCGCCAGGCACCACCACGAGGGCCCGTCCGTCGTCGGACAGTCCCGTCACGGTCCCCGCGATCAGTCGGCCGTCGTTGAGCTCCACCGCAGCCGGCTGATCCTCATCGGGCAGCGTCTCGCCTCCGTTCCATGGCGAGATCCGGAGCCTTTCGAGCACCACCGCTCCCGACAAGACATCCATCTGGACTCCCTCCCCCTGCCCCTCCCATTGGATCGTCTCTTCGGTGGAGCCTTTCGCCAGAGCGACCGAAAGAGGCTCGACCGCCAGATCGCACAGCGGAGCGGTCTCTCCAGGCCGCACGACGACGATCCGTCCCGCCTGCCGATCGATGAACACCGAAAGCGTCAGCCCCTTCTCAGACAGGTCCCCACACGGCGCCAGATCGGCCAGCCCCGTTCCATCCGGGCGGGCCTCGTCGCGGATGACGATCAACCCCTCCTCAGTCAGCTCGATCCGGTAGGCCGCGTTGACGGGGCGACCGTCGCTGGTGACGTTCGACTTCGCGCGGAACTCGCCGAAGCCTAAGCGCACCCGCGGGGGCTCGTCCCAGGCAAGGGCAAAGTCGTATCGGATCCGATCCCCTTCGCCGCCATCGATGCGGAGCATCGCGCCGGAGGTGGTGCTGGCAAGCCCGCCGGCCCGCTTCCGCCAGTGGCTCTCGGCCGATGTCTGGCAGTGGTCGAGTCCGCCGTTCCAGACATACGTCGAGGGCGCCACGGCGGTGGAGATTCGCCGCACCCTCTCCCGCGCAAGCTCGATGCGCACAGGCGCCTCGGCCGGCCCGATCGAGATCACCAACTTTGCGTTGTCGATCGTAACGAGGCGTCCGACGACGAGATCACCGTCGGACAATTCGAACTTCCAATGGCCCGCCCCCCTCAGAGTGGGCGCCCCCGGCTGCCGATCGAATGAGATCCCGCCGACCTGCTCGAGGGGGAACTCGAACGGCCCGGCGAAGGCGGGAGATTGCCAGCGGATCGTCGGGCTGGCCCCATCGGCGGCAGGCGGAGACTCGACGAGCCGACCGAGAATCGTGCCCCCTGGCAGGCTGAGGACCGCGGTCGGCCCAGCGACGTCGGCTACCTGAGCGAGACCGGCTCCGCCACCGAACAGCGCAGCGGCGACAAGCGTCCCCCACGCGATGCCTGAGACTGTCGACGCCCGGCCACAGAATCGGCGGAGAGTTAACAAGAGATGCATGGGAGATTCCTGGCAGGAGCGGCCGGCTGCTCAACGCTCGTAGATGGGGAGAAACCGGAAGTTGACGGCGAGGGCAAGCAGCGAGAGCGACGTGCCGGCAAACTCGCCACCATCCCCGCCGTTGGCCCCAGCCACGAGCCCACCGTCGGAGCGACGCTGGGCCTTGAGCTCGCTGACGAGTTGGCTGTTCCATGTCTTCCAGGCATCGACGTCGGCCTGGAAAAGGGCCTGCGCGCGGTAGTAGCGGGTGTAGTTGGGATACCCGCCACCGTTTCTTCCGCTGCGATCGGCCTTCTTGATGACGTCGGCCGCTTTGACGAATTGCGGCATCTCCTTGCGGCGGGCGATCGCCATCACGAGCGTGCCGATCGAGGTCGTCGCGTCGCTCCCTCCACCAGGGCTCGCGTACCCGACCCGACCGTCGGGGGCGGTCATCGAGGCAAAGTAGTCGATCGCCCGGTCGATCGTCGCGTCGGGCACCTCGATCCCGGCGTTCCGCGCCCCGAGCAGCCCCATCAGGATCGCGCCGCTGACGGAGGTGTCGTGGTCGGTGGCGTCGGGCGAATAGCGCCACGCCCCGACAGGATTTTTCTTCGCCGACGTGACGGCGAGCTTGACGGCCAGTTCGAGCGAGGCGCCCGTCGACAGTCCCTTGCCATCCCCCCCATCCTCCGACCACAGCCGCCGGTCGTCGACGGTGCCGTAGGCCTCGGCCATGGCAAGCATCGCGAAGCCGTGTTGGTACATGCTCGAATGCCCCATCCCAGCGTTCCCGCCATAGAACCCGGTGCTTTGATCCTGCGAGCGGATGATGCTGCGGAGGGCCCGGCGGATGTTCGTGGCATAGGCGCCGTGGTTGGGGTCCTCTCCCGACGCCAGGAGGACCATCATCGCCATCCCGGTCACCCCGGGCCCCTCCTGGCTGTCTTTCCAGGTGCCAGAGGGATCCTGGGCGCGGGCAAGATACCGGCAGCCGGCGTCGTAGATCTCCCGGATATCGCGCGGCACCGGATCGCCGCTGCGGATCGACGGCGCCTGCGCCGCGGCAGCGACCGGCCAGACGGCGGCCGCCACGGTCGCCAGCCGGATGGCGATCCTCTGCACCTTGCTCAGCATCCCCACGGATCGATCCATCCCCTCACTCCTCGATCAGTTTCATGGTGTCGATCTGGGGCTGCCACTGCTCCCCCTGCCTGACGATGGTACTGACCTTCTCCCACTGGCGGGCGTCGAAGATCGCCTCGAGCCGGTCGTTATCGAGGCGCGATAACGCATACCAGCAAAGAAACGGATTTTGGCCCCCGAACGCCTCCCGGGCTTTCCCCATGTCGATCCGCGGTGGATCTTCTATGAGCATCGCGACGAGCGCCTCGTGCTGGCGGTCAGTCAGTCCGACAGAGGACTCGAGGAACGCAAGCCCCCCGTCCATGTGCCGCCGCCATTGGGAAGCCCGGCGCGAGGCCGCTTCTGCCCTCCACGCGTCTCGCTGGCGATCGTCGAGCAGACTTCCGACGACCCTGCCGGGCAGATGCCGCGCACTGCCGGAGCGGGACGTGGCCCGCTGGATCTCGTTGAGCTCCCGATGGAACTGCTGCCACGTTTCCTGCCCCTCACGGGTCTGGAAGTCGACGGTCCGCCCCGAGTAACGACGCTGGAAGCCCTCGAAGAGCTGCATCGACTCGGCCGCTTCGAGGCGGGCGGCGAGGGTGAGCTTGTCGCGCTGGGCATCGCTCAAGCCACAGGCTTCGTCGAGGCTGTCGATCTCGAGCTGCAGATGCGCCATCGCTTTGGTGCGCACGACCTCAATCCCGCGGTCGTTCCCGCCCCCGAGCATCTGCTGCATCTGCTGGTCGAGCGCGATGGTTTGGAACTGGTTTTGTTGTTGATTGGCCTCCTTCTCCTCGCCGACGGTGTCGTCGCTCCCCCGGAGCGGTCGATCGGCAGGGAGGGCTCCCAGGAGCGACGTGACCACCAGCATCGTGCGCCACGCTCCAGCTCGCGAAACAACCGACGTCGAGGGCTTCATTCGAACCACCATGGATCCCGCTCCGCCTGCTGGGCGACGTTTGCGCGCCTGAAAAACCTCGATTGCAACATCCCCTGCCGATTCGACCGGAAGATCTCCCGGCTCTGCTTTCCGTCGCCCAGCTTCGATTGCTGCGCCGGGGTGAGATGGGGAAGCACGCGCTCGTACGGCAGCCCGGGATAGATCTTGCGGCCGTTGATCTCCATCTGGTGATCGAGGGCCATTGCCAGCCCTTCGTTCCACTTCTCCCCGATCGCGGCTTCGATCGCCTCCCGCTGCTTGGCGGAGAGATACAAATCGTCGTCCAAGATGCCGACGAGGCGGCGGACGGTCGCCGCCCGACTGCGCTTCTCCCGTCTCGAGAGCTCGTCGCGAAAATCGGCTCCGTGCTCCTCTCCGATCTGCTCGACGAGGCTCGCGGCCACGGCGTCGCTGACGAGTCGACAGGGATCGATCAGCTTCTTTCTGGCTTCAGCTTTCGTTGCCCCGTCGGCCCTCCTTGCAGCCTCCTCAGGAATTGGCAAACCGAACGCCCTCCCGACGGCACCGAGGAATCCGCCGGCCACCCCTTGAGGGGCCGCGGGCACCGGCTGTGGGGCATTCATCGCCTCACTGAAGACAATCGCTCCCTCCTTCACCGCCTCCTCCCCAGCCGCAACGATCGCCCGCCGTGACTCGATGGGCAGGTCTCCATGGAGCGTGCGAAGGAGCTCGAGGTCGTCTTGGAGCAACCGCGTGAGCATCGGCTCGTACTGCGCGGCCATCTGCTCGATCTGCTGCCGGGCCGCCGCCTCAGGTGTCAGCGGCGCTTCCTCGGCTGCCGGCACTGCCGGGGTGGGATCCTCGGGCGCGGCAAGCGCCGTAGTGTCGGCCGCAGCAGCCTCGGCAGGGGCCACGTCGACGTCGATCGCCACCTGCCCCTCCGCTCGGCCGCTCCCAACAGCGAGCGCGGCGATCAAGCCCAGGCAGCAAAGCGACACAACCGGCCAGTGAGCCGCGACCTCTCTGCGATCTCCACTCCCCCGTGAAAGGATTTTCATGGCGTCGCTCCCGGTGTTTTCCGGCCCCTTTCGAAGGCATTGAAATAGGCATCGAGCCCGTCGCGGAACTCCTCCGGAAGCACCCGGCCGCTCCGCCCCACCGCCTGATCCTCCTCCGGCGCCTCAAGACGCGCACGGGCATTGACCCCGTCGCCCAATCGAGCGAGCGCTGAGT
>JBAWVV010000230.1:0-7024 GCA_037147115.1 Planctomycetia bacterium
GAGCGGGATGCGATGGGGCCCGCCCGCCGATGCCCCCGGGCGTCGGCCCGGAACTGACAGCGGCGTGAGCCTTCGACCACAACTTCGCAGTGGATTGATGAGTGCGACTATACTCCAGGGGTCAGTTTTCCGGGGGGGCCGGGGCCGTGGATGCTTTTTCCAAGCCCGGCCTCCGAACCGAGTCCACCTTCACGCCGTAGTGCCGATGGTTGCACACGATTCCCATTCCCGATCCGGAGAGACTCCAGCCGGCCGTGCCCACGGCGATGGCCCTTCGTCTGCGGTGCGCCTAAAGATGGGTGCCGGGGGCACGGAGGGTTCCGGGGGCAGGGCGGCGGTGGTCGACCGGGACCCCGTCCCCACGACCGTCGTGGGCGTGATCGAGCGGGGAAACGGATCGGGGGATGGGATCCTGGCCGACGAGGAACTGCTCCGGCGGTTTCGCAACGGCGGGGATGAGTCAGCGTTTGAGGCGCTGGTGCACCGTTACGAGCAGGAGTTGTTCAGTTATCTCCGCCGCTATCTCGGCAGTGCCGAGATGGGCGAGGATGTGTTCCAGGCAACGTTCCTGCAGGTCTATCTCAAGAAGGAGGGATTCGAGGAGGGCCGACGGTTTCGACCGTGGCTCTACACGATCGCCACGAACCAAGCCATCGACGCTCAGCGTCGCAATCGCCGGCACCGAATGGTCAGTCTCGACCAGCGGACAGGCGATGACGATGTCGGCGCTTTGGTGGAGATGCTCGCGGGGCGTGACCAGACCGCCGATGATCGGATGGCGGGCGAGGAAGCGAAGGAATGGGTGCGGTCGGCGGTTCAAGACCTGCCGGAGGCACTCCGTAGTGCCTTGGTCCTCGTCTACCACCAGGGGATGAAATACCGCGAAGCGGCGGACGTCCTCGGCATCCCGGTTGGCACCGTCAAGAGCAGGCTCCACTCGGCGCTCCTGAAGCTCAATGAATCCTGGCAGGCGGGCGGCAAGAGTCTCTAGACGGAAGGCGTATCCGACGCGTGGCGACGGGGCGTCCCCGGATCCACACGAGCGAGCAATCATCATGCGAGACGATCTTGTCGGCTATCTGATCGGGGCCCTTGATGCCCCTGATTCCCACCGTGTCGAGGCGATGCTCGCTGACCCGCATGGGGGTGAATCGTCACGCCGTGATCTCCAACTCCTCCGGCAGTCGATGTCGCGACTCGCTTCCGACCGCGAACCATTCCCGGCGCCGGCCGGGCTGGCGACGCGGACGCTGGAGATGATTGCTGAGCGGAAAGCGAGCGTGCCGCACGACGGGCCTGAGTCTTCCTCGCAGCCCGCTTCCGCGCCGGGCCGCCCCCAGACAGCGCCCGCTGACGCCCCCTTCCGCGGCTCCTTCCCCGCCGATCACCGGGCCCGTCCCCAGGCTCCCCGCCATCACGGCCATCATGGCCATCGCCATCGCAGCACCGCCGACGGTCGAGCGGCGACGATGACCCCGGAGCGCCCGACCGGTCATGTCGGCTCGCCGCTGGCCTGGCTCGACAAGGCGATCCTCGCCGCCACGGCGCTGGCCGCCTGCATCCTCGTGATCCCCGGCATCGGCCGGCTCGTCGACGATGCCCGCCGAACGCAGACCGTCCGCAAGTTGGGAAGGATCGGCGGCACGCTCCAGGAATACGCCGCGTCGCACCGACAGTTGCCCTCGCCCCCCGACGCTGGCCCGATCTCCCGGGCCGGGCTCTATGCCCCCACGCTTGTCTCCGAGCATCGGATCGTGGCCGACGACGGCACCTTCCTCTCCCCCGGGTCGCCACTGGCGGCGAGTGGCAGCTACCGGGTGCCGACGGTCGACGAGGTCAAGGCGGCGGTTGGCACGCCAGCCTTCGACGAGATGGTCCGGACGATGGGGGGCGACTTTGGCTACTCGCTCGGTCACCGTGATCCCATGGGCCGTCTGATGCCGATCCGTCCGCTCCATCGCAGACATCACCCGATCATGGCCGATGCCCCTGATGAGAGCTGCGAACGGAGCCGCAACCACCCATCCGGGCTCCACCATCTCCTCTACGAAGACGGGCGTGTGGCGACGGTGCCCGAAGCCCATCTCCACGGCGGCGATCATCTCTTCCGCAACCACGATGGCCAGACAGCCGCTGGCAAGGACGTGGATGATGCCGTCATCGGTGGTTCCCACCATCAGCCCTGATCTGGCAGCCCTGATCTGGCAGCCCTGATCTGGCAGCCCTGATCTGGCAGCCCTGATCCGGCCCGGCACGATCACACAACGGCTGCCGCCACAAAGACGGTTGGATTCGATCTCAGCCGACAAACCAGGTGGCGATCCAGTAGAGGCCGCCGGAGAGGGTCATCGCCACCGGGAGCGTAAGCACCCAGGCAAGAGCGATTTCTTTGACCGTCTCCGCTTGGATGCCCGATTTGTTGGCCCACATTGTCCCGGCGATGCCGGAGGAGAGCACGTGGGTCGTGCTCACCGGCATGCCGAGATTGTCGGCCATGGCGATCGTCGTTGCCGCCACCAGTTCTGCCGCGCCCCCCTGGGCGTAGGTCAGGTGTTCCTTGCCGATTTTTTCGCCGACGGTGACGACGATTCGCTCCCAGCCGAACATCGTGCCGAGCCCGAGGCAAATGGCCACGCCCCACTTCACCCATTCCGGCACGTATTCGACCGGCTTGGCGAGCTTGCCGGCGAGACCCTTGAGGATCTTCCGTCGGTCTTCCGTGATCTGGTCGCCGAACTGCCGCACGAGCGTCCGCACCGAGGCGCCGAGCTCGACAAGCTGGGTCCGCAGATTCCAGCGCTCGTCGCTGGAGAGATCCTTGAATCCGCTGCGGCCTTCGAGGGCCGCGACCACCGAGGCGGCCAGGGGGACCGGGTCGAGGGTGGCGAGGATGACGTCGCTCTGCGGGTAGGGATCGACGATGGTGTCGAGCGACGAGTGCTCGAGGGAGGCCTCGGCGGCGGAGACGACGTCGGATCGCGAGATCCGCTCGACTTTCGCATTGGCGAGGTGCTGCTCCTTGAGGACCGTCATCAGGTTGGCCAGATCGGGCTTCTCGAGCTCCGCCTTGAGCTCCTTCGCTGCCGCGACGGTGGCCTGGAGATCGCCACCGTCGGCATCGAGGTTAAGGGCGTAGGTCGCCGGCACGATGCCGATGAGGACGAGCATGATCAGCCCCATTCCCTTTTGGCCGTCGTTGGAGCCATGGGCGAAGCTCACCGCGGTGCAGGTGCTGATGAGGAGAGCACGAATCCAGCCTGGCGGCGGCTTGTCCCCGTCGGGCGGTTGGTAGAGCTCCTTCGCGGGAATCAACGCCTTGCAGAGGATGAGGAGGCCGGCGGCGAGGGCAAAGCCGATCAGCGGCGAGAGGATCAGGGCGATGCCGACCTCGCTCGCCTTGTGCCAGTTGATCCCCTTGGCGAGCGAGCCGTTTTCGAGGAGGGAGTTCATCATCCCAACCCCCATGATCGAGCCGATCAGCGAGTGCGAACTCGAGGCGGGGAGGCCGCGGTACCAGGTGGCGAAGTTCCAGATGATGGCCGCCCCCAACAGCGACAGCACCATCGCCAAGCCGCGGCCGGTCTTGATGTTGACGAGGAGATCGACCGGGAGGAGGTGGACGATGCTGAAGGCGACGCCGATCCCACCGGCGTGGACCCCGATGAAGTTCCAGATCCCCGACCAAATCACCGCCCAGGTCGGCTTCATCGACTTGGTGTAGATGACGGTGGCGACGGCGTTGGCCGTGTCGTGGAAGCCGTTGATGCACTCAAACCCGAAGGCGATGGTCAGCGCGATCAGAAGGAGGATCAGCTGGCCAGTACCGAGCGACGAGAAGGCTTCGAAAAGTTCCACGAACATCACTCCCAGCGAGGTGAGCCCCCGGCTCGGAGGAGCGGGGGATAAAGAGACCCGGGGGTTCAAAAGCCTTTCGCAACGTAAGCGGCCACAGAGCCCCGCACAAGCAACGAATCAAACTCTCATAATCTGGTAGCGCACACCGCTGCCTGCCGCGTTGGGGCGTCTCCCCTGAAGTCGGTGCCACGGCTGACGGACAAAGTGGGCGGGGCGCTGTCCGCGCTATTCCCCTCCTTCGGAGGAGTCACTGCCGCCGCGCAATCGTCAGAATCACAGGCAAAAAAAGCCCCTCCAGGAAATCCAGATTCCTAATATTCCGGCTGGCCAAAGTTGGCCGAATCTAAGGGTTGTGCCAGTCGGAGGATGTGTCCTGCCGCGGCCCCGGTGCCGTGAAGGGCTCGCCCCGCTTCATGCAACCCATGCAACCCATGCAACCCATGCAACCCATGCAACCCATGCAACCCCAAGGCTGGTGGCCCGCAAACGGCACGGCTTGGTTGGCAGCTTCCCGAGTGTGCCTCGCCATCATCGCGATCCAACTGGCCGGTGGGGGTGTCGCCACGATCGCCGCCGACCCTTCTGCCGACCCGTACGCCGCGCCACCCTTTCTCCCCGGCATCTCGGCCGATGCTCTCCCCGAGGGAAAAGGGCTCTTCTCGGACACCTTCGACGAGATCGGTGAGGAAGAACCGGCGCCGCGGACGGGCCGGCCACTGAAAAATCCGATGCGGCTCGCCTCCCAAATCCAGGATCCGGCCATCGAGACCGTCGACGAGCAAACGCGCGGCTTCTCGCCCGGGGGCGGCCGGGAAGCGGACTCCGGCGGCCAATCACTCGGGGAAGCCCTCCGTCAGCGCTACAACAACATCCAAGACCCGGCGATTGAGACGGTTGACGAGCAGACCCGCGGCGGCAACGACCACTCCGGCGAAAAAGAGTGGTACGAAAAGATCAACATCCGCGGCTACACCCAGATGCGCTACAACAGCACGGTGTGGTACGACAAGGATCAGGCCGACCCCTACCATCCCAATGACAAGTCGGTCGGGCCAAACAACAACTTCTTCCTCCGCCGCGTTCGCCTCATCTTTTCAGGCGATATCAGCGACCGGCTCTACATCTACATCCAGCCCGATTTTGCCTCGAGCCTCTCCGGCGTGAGCGATCCGGGTGCCATCAACTACGGCCAGCTCCGCGACTGCTACGGCGACTGCTACATCACCACCGACAAGGTGCACCGCCTCCGCGTCGGACAGTCGAAGGTTCCCTACGGCTGGGACAACATGCAGTCGAGCTCCAATCGTCTCCCCCTCGATCGGTGCGACTTCCTTAATGCGACCAAGAGCGAGCGTGGGCTCGGTGTCATCTACTACTGGACGCCCGACTATGCCCAGGATCTCTACAAGGAGGTGCTCGAAGAGGGGCTGAAGGGCTCGGGTAACTACGGCGTCTTCGGGATCGGTTGCTACAACGGCCAAGGCAACTCGACGCTCGACCAAAACAACAACATGCACTTCGTGATGCGGCTCAATTCCCCCTACAAGTTCGCCAATGGCCAGATCGTCGAGGCGGGGGTGCAGGCCTACACGGGCAACTACGTGCCGACGCTTGCCGACATCAAGATCGGCGGCGGCACCGTCAAGCCGGTGGTGGTCTCGCCCTCAAACGGCGTGCTGGACCAGCGGATCGCGGCGACCTGGGTCTACTACCCGCAGCCTCTGGGGGTGACCTGCGAATGGAACACCGGCCTCGGGCCGCAGATGAGCAGCTTGAACGGCGTCACCCCGAGCAATCCCCCCACGATCTCAAGCCAGCCGCTGTCGGGCGGCTACGTGCTTGTCAACTACAAAGCCGACACCGATCGCTTCGGCGTCCTCTTCCCCTACTTCCGCTGGCAGACCGGCCGCGGCGGCTACATCTGGGAGAGAAACACCCCCTACGCCTATCTTGGGGAGTTCGACTTGGGCCTCGAATGGCAGATCACCAAGCAGATCGAGTTGACCGTTGAAAACGACTGGGTGAATCGCACGAACACATCAGGCAAGGCCCCGATCAGCCCCGATGGCTATTACAAACCGTTTCATGGTGATTTGCTCCGGTTTCAGTTCCAGATGAACTACTGAAGACTGGCGGGCTGGCCGACTGCAACGCCACAATCGTCACTCCACCTCGAGCCGGAGGTCGGTCAGGCCCTCCTTCGGCACGGAGATTTTGATCCGCGGACTGCGAGGATCACCGTAGCGCCCCGCGAGTTGATCGCTGCCTCCGCCGCCCCCCTCGCTCGAGAGGGAGATCTGGGCTGATTTCGTCGATGCCGGCCAGACGATCGTGACACCATAGTCGCCGGGAAGTGCCCCGTCGTTGGTCTCGAAGCTTGTGAGGGCAAACGAGCCGTCGGCACCGGTCGTCCCCACGGGCTTCGCAGCGGTGGCCTGACCTGGGGCCGAGGCATGGAAGACCACGAGCGCCCCGTCGCAGTCTTTTCCTCCCTTGGTGACGACCTTGCCTGCCACTGGGGCCACGGCCGGCTTCACCGGGCCGCCACAGCCAACGAGGCCGGTCGCCACCAAAAGAGCAGCGCATCGGAATGATCGCAGAAGCATCGAACGCATGGTGTAGCTCACTCCGTGGCGGCCATATTCTCAGACGACGTCAGCCCCGATCCCGCCTCGGTGATGAGGGCGGCATAGATCGTGGGGGTGATGTCTTCGGTCAAAAACTTTACGCTCCCATCGACCATGACATGGGTGG
Source organism: Planctomycetia bacterium (assembly GCA_037147115.1). Lineage (GTDB taxonomy): Bacteria > Planctomycetota > Planctomycetia > Pirellulales > UBA1268 > QWOP01. Next base: position 6,610 of record JBAWVV010000230.1, read on the forward strand.
CGCCGTCCGGATGGAAGGCGTAGGTCTCGTTGTCGTTGTGGGCATTGATGACGCAATTGCCGGGCGAGCTGTTGCTGAACTTGGACACCGCCCCGTCGAGGCCGTAGTCGTTCTCGTGGTGCCCCCAACCACCGTCGTTGAGTTGCTTGCTCGTCTGCTTGACGCGGCCGATGAAGAAGTCGGGGCGGCCGGCGCTCTCGCACAGCAGGAGTGTTTTCGTCGTGCCGTCGATCACTTCGGCCAAACGGCTGGCGTTGATGGGGTCGGCCGCGAGGAGCGGCTTGATGCCAGCGCCGTCCAACTGCGGCCGCATCGCGCTGTAGAGTTGGGCCTGGGTGACGGTTGACGCATAGCCGAAGAACGTGATCGATCCGGGGTTAATCGAGCTGTTGGTGGCGTAGTCGGTGACGGCCAG
>JBAWVV010000231.1:0-6999 GCA_037147115.1 Planctomycetia bacterium
TGTCTGCTGGACCTTGCATCTCGCCATACGTGTCGGCGACGTCGTCAGCCTGGGCGAGGGATTCCCCTTTCGCCACCGCCGCATCGCCGCCGGCGATCGCTTCGCGGAGCGTCTCCTCTGTGGGCCGCGCAGCCTCGGCGCGCTCTCTGAGCGCCACGGTCGCCTGATGGCTCGCCGGACCCGGATCGCGCACCGGCTGGCTCGGCGGCTCGAGGGTGACGATGAGCGCGAGCACGGCCGCGGCCGTGGTGCCCGCGGCGACGAGCATCGGCACAGCCGACAGCCGGCCGCTTGAAAGTTGCGCGAACAGACCGCGGCCAGCGGGCGATCCCGCACCCGTCGGCACGCGCCCGCTCGCCCGCGGGGCCTTCGCGCCCAGCGTCGCCAGCGCCGCGGTCACGACCGTGCGGAGCGACGGCGATCCGACCGGCTCGCGAGCCGCGTGCGCAGCCGGGGCCGGCTGGCGGAGCGCTGCCCCGATGGCCTGCACCTCGGCGACCTTGGCGCGGTTGGCCTGCGCTTCAGGGCCGTCGAGCCGTCGCTCGATCTCGGCAGCCTCTTCGGTGGAAAGCTCACCGAGGGCGTGGGCCGTGAGCTGGGCGGCAGCCTTCTCCTCGGGAGTGATGGCCACCCCGTCGAGGCCGTCGCCGAGCAGCGCGCGGAGGCGCTCGTCGGGAGCCTGCGTCCCCTCGGGCGCCTTGGCTCCGTCGTGAGTCCCGTCGCGGGGGGCGTCGTGGGGGTCGTGGTCGCGGGTCATCGAATCACCTCCTGGGTGTGCGGGGAGCGCGGCTGCGGCAGGTCCGCCAGCAAGCTGCGAACAAGTGGGTGGGCGCGGAGTTTCGTCAGGCCGCGGTGGGCAAGGACGCGAACATTCCCCTCCTGGCGGCCGGTGATTTCGCCGATCTGGCGATAGGAAAAACCTTGGCACCAAAGCTCGATCGCCTCGGCCTGCGCCGGGGGGAGCTCGGCGAGGAGCCGGTGAAGCCGGGTGGCGAGGTCGTGCGCCTCGGCGGCGACAGCCGGATCGGCCTCGCGGCTGGCCGGCATGGCCCGGTCGGCGGCCAGCGCCGTTTCGGGATGCTTTGGCCCCTGCCTGGGAGAGTCCCCCATCGGCCGCTCCCGGCCGCCGCGGCGGAGATGGTCAATGGCCCGGTTGCGGCAGACGGCAAACAGCCAGGGGCCGAGCCGATGGTCGATCGCTTCCTTCGATTCCCCGCAGAGCTTGAGAAACGTGTGTTGGACAGCGTCGTGGGCGAGGTCGAGGTCGCCAATGAGTCGGCGGGCATATCTGAGGAGCGCCTCCTCGTAGCGTTCCACCGCCCCCATCACCCAGGCCTGTGGGTCATCGGCCGCGATCGCCGCCGTCGCTGCCGGCCCTCGACTCACCCCGTCCGGCGAAACGATCGCGCCGATCGATATTGGTTGCATGGAAGAAGCTCCTGCTTTGCCCGAGGGGCGCCGACGTCCGGATCACGCCGACCGCGGCGATCCGTTACAAAGGGATCGAAGAGAAGGGTGCCGAATCCCCCACTTGCCCTCCTGATTCTCCACTTCCCCGGTCGTTTCCGCATGTCCACGCCTCGCCCCCCCGACCCGTTGTTTGCCCAGTGCCCCGATCGCCGCCACACCGGCGCCGAGAAATGGGACCGCTGGCCCGAAGACGTGATCCCGGTGTGGGTTGCCGACATGGATTTTCAAGCGCCGCCAGAGGTCCTCGAGGCGATCCAGGCCCGGGTGAACCATGGCGTCTTCGGCTACACGGCCGATCCTCCCGGCTTCGCCCCCGCCCTCGCCCACCATCTCGAGGCCCTCCACGGCTGGCGGATCGACCCGGCGACGGTCGTCGGCACTCCCGGCGTCGTCACGGGGCTCGCCCTCTCCGCCCGGCTCCTCACCGAGCCTGGCGACGAGATCCTCACCTTCGCCCCGGTCTACCCCCCCTTTCTCACGCTCCCCGGCGCCGCCGGTCGAACGAGCACGCGCGTGGCGCTGGTGCGTGATGCAAGCGCCTCCAGCGGCTGGTCGATCGACTTCGACGCCCTCCAAGCCGCGGTCACTCCGCGCACGAAGCTCCTCTGGCTCTGTCATCCCCACAATCCGACCGGCACGATCTTCGCGCGCGCCGATCTCCTCGCCCTTGCCGACTTCGCCGCGCGGAACGCGATCCGGGTGGTGAGCGACGAGATCTGGGCAGACTTGATCCTCGATGATGTCCCCCACGTTCCCTTCGCCACGCTCGACCATCCGGCCGCAGCCTCGTGCATCACGCTCGTCGCCCCGTCGAAGACCTGGAATCTCGCCGGGCTGGGGTGCGCCGCGGCGATCATCCCCGAGGAGAGTGAGCGGAAGCGGTGGCGGCCGTCCGGAGGGGGCCTGGTGCCGATGGTCAATCCACTCGGCTATGCCGCCGCTGAAGCGGCCTGGCTCCATGGTGATCCCTGGCGGCGCCGGCTCGTCGCGCTGCTCTGCGATCATCGTGACCGGACGCTCGCCGCCGTCGCCGCGATCCCCGGCCTCGAGGCGACGCGGCCGCAGGCGACCTATCTGGTCTGGGTCGACTGCCGAAAAACCGGCAATCCCGATCCGTTTGCCGCCTGTGTGGCGGCCGGGGTCGGTCCTTCCGACGGCCGCGATTTCGCGGCCCCGGGCTTCATTCGGCTCAACACAGCCTGCCCCACCGATCGGCTGGAACGGGCGCTCGATCGCCTTCGCCGGGCGTTTTAGAGTGATGGGGAAGAACTCATGAAACCTTTCCCCCGCTCGGCAGTTTGATCCTCAGGATCTTCAGGGAGACCGAAGCCGGCCCCGGCCGTCGCTTGGCACCTCTTTCCCACACTGTGGAGCGTATCGACGATGCCAACGACGCCCCCCTCCCGTCCCTTCCTCGTCGCCCTCCTCGTTGTCGCCGCCTGTGTTGGCTTTGCCGCCTCCGCGGGCCTCGGGGCAGAGACGAAAAAACCCCGTGGGAAGAAAGCCCGCGCTGCGGTGCCATTCCGGCTCCCGGCCGCGGTCCGTGACGCCCCCGACGGCGCGTCCTTTGCGGTCGCCCCGATCGATCGCACGGCGCGCGACGACATCCGCGCCGCGTCGACCCAGATCGATGCCCTTCTCGCCGACCGGCACGCCCGCGACGGCGTCGCGCTCCCCCCGCCGCTTTCCGATTCCCAATTTCTCCGCCGCGCGTATCTCGATCTCGGCGGCCGGATCCCCACGCACGACGAGGCGAGCGCGTTCCTTGCCTCGACCGACCCCGACAAGCGAGCGGCCCTCGTCGACAGCTTGCTCGAAAGCCCCGACTGGGTGAGCCGGTTTTACAATGTCTGGGCCGACACGCTCCGGCTCACGGAGCGGCCGCAGAAAAACCTCTGGGGCGAGGCCTATCTCGATTGGGTGAAGCGGTCGATCGCCGCCAACCGCCCCTACGACGAGTGGGTCCACGACATGCTCACGGCCGATGGCAAGCTGTGGGAGAATCCCGCCGTCGGCTATCAGCTCCGCGACCAGGGGATGCCGCTCCCCTATGTCGACAACACCGTTCGCGTCTTCCTCGGCACGCAGATCGGCTGCGCCCAGTGCCACGACCATCCCTTTGATGACTGGACGCAGCACCAGTTCTATGAGCTGGCCGCCTTCACCGCCGGCACACGCTCCGGTACCGGCGGCAAGCCGGAGAAGCCGGTGCGGAAGGAGATGCGCAAAGGTGCCCGCGCCGACACGACCGATGCCACGGCCAAGAATGTCCGGGCCCTGATCGCCGAAAGCCGCAAGCGCGCCAATACGAACGGCACGAAGGTCAACAACGCCTTCACGCAGTTTCTCCAAGCCAACGGCACTATTCTCAACTTCCGCGACCGCGAGCTGAAGCTCCCCCACGACTACAAGTATGACGACGCCAAGCCGGAGGAGGCCGTCGCGTCCCATGTTCTCTGGGGGGAGGTGCCGGAGGAGGCCCGCGGGCTCGACGGCCGCGCCCAGTTCGCGGCCTGGCTCACCTCACGCGACAATCCCCAGTTTGCCCGGACGATTGCCAATCGGATGTGGAAGCTCTGCTTCGGCGTCGGCTTGGTCGAGCCGATCGACGACTTCCGCCCCGACAATCCCCCCTCCCATCCGGAGCTGATGGATCATCTCGCCGCCGAGATCCTCCGGCTCGACTTCGATCTCCGCGAGTTCGTCCGGATCGTCGTTTCGACCGAGGCCTGGCAGCGGCGGGCGATCCCCTACGACCCGACGACAGGGGAGGCGTTTTCGTTTGCCGCTCCGGCCCTGCGTCGGCAGTCGGCCGAGCAGCTGTGGGATTCGATCCTCACGCTCGTGGCCCACGACCCTTGGGCCTACGAGCGCCCCACGGGCGAAGCCTTCGCGGCGGCCGTCAACCTCGATCTCTCCGAAAAAAATCCCGGCCTCGACGCGGCCCACGCCGCCTTCGAGCGCTACGAGGATTCCCAGAGCCCGCGGAAGACGCGCCGCCAGACGATGCAGACCTACGGCTACAAAGGCCAGCTCCTCGCGCGCTCAAGCGAGCTCCCCACGCCGCTTCCCCTCGGGCACTTTTTGCGCCAGTTTGGCCAGGGGGACCGGGAGACGATCGACGGCAACCGGACGGTCGCCACCGTCCCGCAGATCCTGGCGATGTTCAACGGCCCGATCACGCACGCGATGCTCGAGCGCGGCTCGACGGTGGTCGACGAACTGGCCGAGCATGATCCTCCTCAGGCGGTTGATGTCATCTTCCTCTCCGTCCTCTCCCGGCTCCCCGACGCGGAGGATCGGCGACTGGCCCTTGCGGAGATCCGCGGCGCAGCCGATCGCCCCACCGGCTGCGGCAATCTGATCTGGGCGCTGCTCAACACGCGCGAGTTCCTCTTCATCCAATGAGGCCGGCAATGAATCTCCCCTGGCTCGATTCCCGTCTCGCCCGCCGCGGCGCCATCGCCCGGATCGCGCGCACGGCCCTCGGCGTGACGGCGGTCGACGCGTTCCTTGCCGATCCTTCGCGCGGCTTTGCCGCCGAGCCGCTCCCCACCGGCACGAACATCATCACGCTCTTCATGCGCGGGGCGATGAGCCATCTCGACACCTTCGATCCCAAGCCAGGCCGCGAGGAGCAGGGAGAGACGGGCGTCATTCAGACGAAGACCCCGGGAATCCTCTTCGGCGAGTCGATGAAGAAGCTCGCTGGTATGAGCGACAAGCTGGCGATCCTCCGGGCCGTGACAACCCAGACCGGGGCCCACGAGCAGGGGACGTATCTGATGCGGACGAGCTACCCGCAGATCAACTCCATCCGCCATCCGGCCTTCGGCGCCTGGGCGCTCCACGCGGCCGGCCGTCATCCGGGCGACCTCCCCGGCTATGTCCTCGTCGGCAACGGCAACGATCATCCCGGCAGCGGTTTTCTCGATCCGGCCCTCTCGCCGGTGCCGGTGGCCGATCCACAGGCAGGCCTCGAGAACACGATCCGCCCCGCGTATCTCACCGAGGAAAACTTCGAGCGCCGGCTGTCGCTTGCCGAGAAGGTCGATCGCGACTTCAAGGCCTCCTACGGCGGCAACCAGATCGAGGCTTACGATCGGATGTATGCCGAGGCGGTCAGGCTCCTGGGCAGCGTCGACCTCGAAGCCTTCGATCTCTCCAAGGAGCCGGAGAGCGTCCGCGATCGCTACGGGGCGGGAACGATCGGCAAGGGCTGCCTCCTCGCGCGCCGGCTTGTCGAGTCGGGGGTGCGGGTTGTGGAGGTGGAGGTCAACGGCTGGGACATGCACCGCGATCTCTTCGAGGAGCTTCCCACGAAGGCCGCCGGGCTCGACAAGGCTTTGGCCACGCTCCTCGACGACCTCACCGACCGGGGCCTGCTCGGCACGACGCTCGTCGTCCTCGCCACGGAGTTTGGCCGGACGCCAAAGATCAACGAGAACGCCGGCCGCGACCACCACCCGGCGGTCTTTTCCTGCGTCCTCGCCGGCGCGGGGGTGAAGGGGGGCGTGGTCCACGGCGCGTCCGACGAACGCGGCCACTCCCCCGATTCGGGCGCCATCTCCGTCGCCGACTTCAACACCACCGTCGCCGCAGCGGCGGGGCTGCCCTACGAGAAAGAGTTTCACGCCCCCAACGGCCGCCCCTTCAAGATCGGCGGCGGCGGGACACCGGTCCGCGAAGTCCTCGCGTAGCCCGGGGCAGGGGGGCGTCGAGCGAGCTTTCCACCGGGCGCGGTTTGGTCCATAATCTCTCGCTCGATCGAGCGTCTCCGCGAGCGCGGAGGCCCGTGCTTGATCGGGTGTCTTTTGACCGACGTCCCGCACTGTCGCGCGGACGTTCACCGCTCACCTTTTGGGGATTTGCGACATGCCCGCCCGCACGCCGCTCGACCGCACCATTCTCTTCTCTCGTTTCGCCTTCTCTCGTTTCATCTTTTCGAGGCGGACCATCCTGTCGATGGCCGTCGCTGCTCTTGCCCTTTCACACCTTGGATTTGGGGGATCGACCTTGACCGCTGCCGACGCCAACAACCCGCGCTGCTTCCTCGACATCACCATTGGCGACAAGCCGGCCGGCCGGGTCGTCATTGAGCTCCACGCCGACGTGGTGCCGAAGACGGCCGAGAACTTCCGCGCCCTCTGCACCGGCGAGAAGGGCTTTGGCTACAAGGGCTCGTCGTTCCACCGCGTGATCACCGACTTCATGTGCCAGGGGGGCGACTTCACCAACCACAACGGCACCGGCGGGAAGTCGATCTACGGGGAGAAGTTCGCCGACGAGAACTTCAAGCTCAAGCACACCGGACCGGGCGTCCTCAGCATGGCCAACGCCGGAGCGAACACCAACGGCTCGCAGTTCTTCCTCTGCACGGTCGCCACGCCGTGGCTCGACGGCAAGCATGTCGTCTTCGGCAACGTCGTCGAGGGGATGGACGTCGTCAAGGCGGTCGAGAAGGCCGGGTCGGCCAGCGGCAAGACGAGCGCCAAGATCGTGATCACCGACTGCGGCGAGGTGCAGTAA
>JBAWVV010000232.1:0-6926 GCA_037147115.1 Planctomycetia bacterium
GGGGAATGTCGGCTGAAGCGTTGGGGAGAAGACGAGCCCTCAGGGAGGAGTCTCGCGCTCGGTGGAGCCTCGCTCACGCACCGTTTCATACATCCCATCGGGAGCGAGATCGGCCCCGTTGGGCCAACCAACGGCGCCATCGATGACGTGGGCCCGCGCAAAATAAGCGTCGTCTCGAAGGGCCTCAAACAGGGTCCCCCCGACGGCTCCGCTGCCGAGGAAACCGGCGAGGTCGACCCGCCCGGTCGTGCCGTCAACAAACCGCACGACGAGGCTCTTGCCTGGCTGCGGGCTGACGGAAACGACCCGCCACGGGGCCTGGGAGCGGGCTGGCGGAATCAATCGAGCGGCGGAATCGGATTCGGCGGCATCAGGTGACTGCATAAGCCCCAATTCTCCCGAAGTTCGTCGCGGTGTTCCTCTGCCCACTCAAGCGCCCATTCCAGGAAGAGGCCCTTCGCCCGCCTAGAGATCTCCAGCAAGTATATCGAGCGTCTCGATGGCGATCGTCGCCTCATGTTCGGCGTAGGTCGCGTGAAAATGGGGCGGTCCATGCTCCCGCCAGAACATTTCGATCACGATGCCGAAGAAGGTGCTGATGGCAGGCATGAGCATACTGTACGCATGAACACTCTTTTTGCCAACGGCCCAGGCCGACCGCTCAACGCGGAGCGAAGGAGACCGGGGGCCGGATCGGGGGCTTTTCGCGGCCGCCGGGCGCGGGTTTGACAGCCGAATGTACGCGCGTATAGTCCATCGGAAGTGGTGGGCGACTGGCATGAAGAAGCATGCGAGGTGTGGCGATGGACCGAGACGACGGGCGGATTGCGAAGGTGCTCGAGGAGCTTGCCGATCTGGGGCGGCGGATCGGTGAGCGGGCGGGGGAGCTGGCGCGGCTTGCGAAGGCGCGACAGCGGGCTGACGCCGACCCGCCGGACGCCCGCGTGGCCCTTGTCGCCGCAGCGGCCACCGAGCTCGCGTCCGGGGCGGCTGACGTGGTGGCGACCCGTCATTCTTCGCGGAGTGAGCCCTCGAGCCCAGCAACGAATCACCGACGACAGCGACGCGTGCCCAGCGCCACGGCCAGCAGCCATCCAGCGAGTGACCGCCGCGACAGCGACCTCAAGAACGATAGCGAAACCAACCACGCGATTCCCAACAAAGCCCCCCAACCGGCGCCGGGAGCCGGGCGCCGTCGGGGGCCGCCCATTCTCCTCCGGCCGCGCCGAGCCGGGGGAACGACCGCTCGGAAGCGGGCTGTCGGGCCGTTGCTTGCAAGCGCGTTGGCTCATCTCGCCGCGCTGTTGAGCATGGCCGCGGTCTATGTGGTGGTTGAAGCGAAGCCTCTTCGACTGGCGCTCACCGTGGGTGACGCCGCAGAGCCGGCCTTCGAGGAAGCGGCCTTGGTTTCGATCGACACTCCAACGGAGCTGACCGAGCCACTGGAGCTGTTGGCGGACGCGGATCCGACGGACGTGGCGCCGACCGACGTCGAGCCGCTCGCTCTTCTGGAGCCAGCGCCGTCGGAGCCGCTGCTTGCCGAGCACGAGCCTGCCGATGATGCGGGAGGGGCGATGGCAGCGCTCGATCCCGGTGCGATGCTCGCCGAGATCGGGGGGCCGGGAGATGCCAAGCCCGCCGGTGGCGGGCAGGGAGGGGGCGCGGCGGGAGGAAAGCGGCCGGCGACGTTCTTTGGCCGTGCCGGGCAGGGGCGCAGCGTCTGCTTCATCTGTGACAATTCCAACAGCTATTCTGACGGCAGTTTTCATGTTGTCCTCGAGGAGCTCGCGCGCGCCGTCGACGCCCTCAAGCCCGAGCAGTCGTTTTTCGTGATCTTCGCCAGCGACGCGGCCTATCCGCTCTTCCATCCCGCCGCCGTCGAGGGGCTCCAGCCGGCGACAGCGGAGAACAAACGCAAGCTGCGGGCCTGGCTCGGCACAGTCGAGATGTGCCGCGGGGGCCAGGGGATCAACGAGGCTGTAAAGCAAGCCGCAGCCCTCGGGGCGGAGGTGGTCTATCTCCTCTCCGACGGTGAGCTCGGCGCGAGCGTCGTCGACCGGCTCGAGGGGGCCGATTTCGGCGGCGCGGTTGTCCACACCTTTGGGATGCAGCAGCCGGTGATCGATCGGCGCACGGGAGAGGTCAATCCGGACAAGCTCCGCGAGCAGCAGGGGTATGACCGCAATCTGGTCGTCATCGCCACCGCCCACGGTGGCACCTTCACGCCGGTGATGGTCGCGCCGGCGGCTGTGGCCCTCGAGCGGCTCCGCCCAATCCCCCGCAACCGCGCCCGCGGCTTGGTGTGGGGCTTGAAGTTGTGAGGAGTGCGGATTGGAGCAGAGATCCGGTATGGGGAGAGGGCAGAGCCGGTGTCCGCTTTTTTTAAGAACGCCCTGATTCGATCGGGGGGACGACTTCGTGCCCAGACTTTACGACCAGATCGCCAGGCTTGTCGCGGAGGGTCGGTATGTGATTGGTGAGCACGCTTGGGAGCGTCTCCTGGAGCGGGGTATCATGGAATGGCAGATCATCGCTGGCATGTCGGAGGCTCGGCTGATGTCCCAACGGCCGCTGGCCCGTCCGCATCAAATCGTCGAAGTTCGGGTCCCCCTTCCCGATGGCGCTGAATGCAAAGCGGTGTGGAGCCTGTTGCGGCGTGAAGGCGTGGCGAAATTGGTTACCGCCCACCTCCTTGATGAAGACGACCTGATCGAAGAGGCCTGATCGATGCGTATTCCCGGGCAGAGAATCAAGCGGATGAGGCTCGTGCAGACCGATCGGCTGATCGTGGTCGTCGAGGTGGAAATGGTGATCCCCGAATCCGATCCGGGTGAGCCGTGCCTTGAATCGGAAACGGTCGATCTCCTCCGTCAGGTCCACGAGCATGCCGTCGACGGGGATATCGACTGGCTCAAGACCAGGGGAAAGGTCTACAAAATCGTCGATGCCGCCTGATCGCACGGCCGCAATGCATGGCCTGCCCGCCAGTTGGATCAGGCGAGGTCGAAGCGATCGAGATCCATGACCTTGGCCCAGGCGGCAACAAAGTCGTCGACAAACTTCCCCGCGGCGTCGTCGCTGGCGTAGACCTCGGCGACGGCCCGGAGTTGGGCATTGGAGCCGAAGACGAGGTCGACGCGGCTGCCGGTCCAACGGGCCGTGCCCGTGGCGCGGTCGCGGCCCACGAATGTCTCCCCCTCCGCGGTCGCCGGCTCCCACTCCGTCGCCATGTCGAGAAGGTTGACGAAGAAGTCGGTCGTCAGCGCTCCGGGCCGCGCCGTGAAGACACCGAGGGAAGACGGCGGGGAGTTCGTATCGAGCACGCGCATCCCTCCGACAAGGACGGTCAGCTCGGGGACGCTCAAGGTGAGGAGGCTGGCCCGATCGACGAGGAGGTGCTCCGCCGGCACCCCCAAGCCTGGCTTGGAGAAGTTGCGAAAGCCGTCGGCAATCGGCTCGAGGATGGCAAAGGCTTCGATGTCGGTCTGGGCCTGGGTGGCATCCGTGCGCCCCGGCCGGAACGGCACCTCAACGTCGTGGCCAGCGTTCCTGGCAGCCTGTTCGACCGCCGCACAGCCCCCGAGCACGATCAGATCGGCGAGCGACACGCCCTTCTTTCCGCCGATCTTGCCACCGACTTGGGCGCCGTTGAAGCGAGTCTGGATTCCCTCCAGGGTGTCGAGCACCCGCGCCAGCCGGGGCGGATCGTTCACCGCCCAATCCTTCTGCGGCAGGAGGCGGATGCGGGCGCCGTTGGCCCCGCCGCGCTTGTCGCTGCCGCGGAAGGTCGAGGCCGATGCCCAGGCTGTCGACACGAGCGCCGGGACGGAGAGCCCCGACGCGAGGATCGTGGCCTTGAGGGAGGCGATGTCGGCGGCGTCGACAAGCGCGTGGGTAACGGGGGGGAGCGGGTCTTGCCAGATGAGGGCCTCAGCGGGAACCTCGGAGCCGAGATAGCGGGAGATCGGCCCCATGTCACGGTGGGTCAACTTGAACCAGGCCCGGGCAAAGGCATCGGCAAACACTTTTGGATCGGCGTGGAAGCGCCGGGCGATCGGCTCGTAGACGGAATCGACCCGGAGGGCGATGTCGGTGGTGAGCATGACCGGCGCGTGCCGCTTCGCCGGATCGTGGGGATCGGGGACCACCGTCTGTGCGGCGGGATCGGTCGGGATCCATTGATGGGCGCCGGCCGGGCTCTTGGTCAGCTTCCAGTCGTAGCCGAAGAGCATCTCGAAGTAGGTGTTGTCCCAGGTGGTCGGCGTGGGGGTCCAGGCGCCTTCGAGGCCGCTGGTGATCGTGTCGTTGCCGCTGCCGGTGCCGTAGCTATTTTTCCAGCCGAGGCCCTGCGCTTCGAGGGGCGCTCCCTCTGGCTCGGGGCCGACATGGCTGGCGGCGGCGGCGCCGTGGGTCTTGCCGAAGGTGTGGCCGCCGGCCACGAGGGCGACCGTCTCCTCGTCGTTCATTGCCATCCGGGCAAACGTCTCGCGGATGTCGCGGGCTGAAGCGGCTGGATCGGGAACGCCGTTGGGGCCTTCTGGATTGACGTAGATCAGTCCCATCTGGACGGCGGCGAGCGGATTGGCGAGCTGGCGATCACCGCTGTAGCGCTCGTCACCAAGCCAGGTCTTCTCCGGCCCCCAGTAGGTCTCGTCGGGCTCCCAGGCATCGATCCGGCCTCCGCCGAAACCGAAGGTTTTCAATCCCATCGATTCGAGTGCGACGTTGCCGGTGAGCACGAGGAGATCGGCCCACGAGATCTTCCGGCCATACTTCTGCTTGATCGGCCAGAGGAGTCGGCGTGCCTTGTCGAGATTGGTGTTGTCGGGCCAGCTGTTGAGGGGCGCAAACCGCTGCATGCCGGCCCCCGCGCCGCCGCGGCCGTCGGCGGTCCGGTAGGTCCCCGCGCCGTGCCAGGTCATGCGGAGGAAGAACGGCCCGTAGTGGCCGTAGTCGGCCGGCCACCAGGGCTGCGACGAGGTCATCAGCGCGCGGAGATCGGCCTTGAGGGCAGCCAAGTCGAGGGTTTTGAACGCTGAGGAATAATCGCAGCCGGCCCCCAACGGATTAGCCGCCGGCGGGTTCTGCTGGAGGATCCTCAAGGGGAGGCTCTGCGGCCACCAGTCCCTGTTCGCCGCGCCCTTCGACGGGTCGGCCTGCGGAGCGGGCGAGAACGGGCACGTGGCTTCGGTTGTCATGGCGGAGTCTCCTGGCTGTCGATCTTAGCTGGCCGGGGACAAATCATTCCCGACCGGTTCTGCGGACATCTACACTCTTGGTGGAAACGGGCCTGTCGCCTCGCTCTTGATGCGACTGGGGATGGAGGGGGGGCCTGCTCGATGGGGATCGACCGCGCTGGGGACGGCTGACATGGATCCGCTCACGCGTGGCCTCTACGAAACGCTCCTCACCGAGGCCCTCGGGGGCGAGCTCGCGCGGCTCACGCCAGCCCTGCGTGAGAGCCGTAGCACCCTCCGGTCGGCGGAAGCGGCCGATCGGCTCTCGCTCCATGTTGCCCGGATCGTCCGTCGGCTGATCGCGACGGTTGACGAGAAGGAGCGTGTTGAGGTCGGCGTCAGGCTGACGCGCAGTCTGATCAATGGCCTCGGGAAGCTCGCGCAGGCAGAAGGGGCTGTTGAAGCTGTCGATCGGGGAGAGCGTCCGCTGCGGGGTGGAGCGATGCTCCGCTCGATTGCGGCGGTGCTCCCCGATGGATCAGCCGAGGAGATCCGTCCACCGCTGATCCCGCTCCTCGACACGGCGATCCTTACCAATGCGCCGGGCGAGCCCTCGGTCGGCAGCCAGGTGCTCACCGAGATCCACTCGGCCGATTCGATCGATCTGGTGATGGCCTTCATCCGCTTCACGGGAATCGCTCCGCTCCTCAACACGCTGCGCGAGCAGATGCAGGCCGGACGCCGGCTGCGGGTGCTCACGACGACCTACACCGGCTCGACGGAGGCCCGGGCGCTCGATGTCCTCGAGCAGGCTGGTGCGGAGATTCGCGTCTCCTACGACACGAGCACCACCCGGCTCCACGCGAAGAGCTGGCTGTTCCACCGCCGCAGCGGCTACTCCACCGCCTACATCGGCTCCTCGAATCTCACCCACTCGGCCCAGGTGACGGGCCTCGAGTGGAATGTCCGCCTGTCGGGGGCGCGGAATCCGGAGGCGATCGACAAGCTCGCCGCGGTGTTCGAGAGCTACTGGCATGGCGGCACGTTTCTTCCCTACCGCCGGGAGGAGTTTCTCGAGCAGACCGAGTCGGCCCGCCCGGGGCCGTCGTTCCTGCTCAGCCCGATCGAGATCCGCCTCGAGCCATTTCAGGAAGATCTCCTGGCCAGAATCGCCCTGGCGCGATCGCAGGGGTATCACCGCAATCTCCTGGCCGCCGCGACCGGAACGGGAAAGACCGTGATGGCGGCGGTCGATTACAGCCGCCTCTCGGCCGCGCTCCCGCGGGCCCGGCTGCTGTTCGTCGCCCATCGGGAGGAGATCCTCACGCAGGCGCTCGGCACCTTCAGGCACGCCCTCCGCGAGCCGACCTTCGGCGAGCTGTGGGTGGGGGGAGCGCGGCCGCAGCGATTCGAGCATGTTTTCGCCTCGATCCAGAGCCTCGACGCGGCTGGGCTCGCCCATCTCGCGCGCGACCACTTCGATGTCGTCGTCGTCGATGAGTTTCATCATGCGGCGGCGCCGTCTTACCGGAGGCTCCTCGAGCATGTGGCGCCGCGGGAGCTCCTTGGTCTCACCGCGACGCCTGAACGCAGCGACGGCCTGCCGGTGCTCAGCTGGTTCGGTGATCGGATCGCGGCGGAGCTCCGTCTCTGGGATGCGATTGACCAGCATCGCCTCACGCCGTTTGTCTACTACGGCATCCACGACACCACCGATCTGCGGGACGTCCCCTGGCGCCGCGGGGCCGG
>JBAWVV010000233.1:0-6921 GCA_037147115.1 Planctomycetia bacterium
CTGTACCGCCCCCTGGATCCAGCCATGACCCCTCGCCCTGCGGCCACGTCCTCTGCCCAGCCAGCCGCCCCGGGTGTGCTCGTGATCCTTGGTGCCTCCGGCGATCTCACAAAGCGCTTGCTCATGCCGGCGCTTTTGAACCTCGCCTGCGATCGGCTCCTCCCCGAGGGGTTTGCCATCGTTGGCATGGGCCGCGACGAGCTGTCGACGGAGGAGTTCCGGGCGCGGTTGCGCGGCGACATTGCGAACTTCGGCACCCGGCCGAATCTCGATCAAGAGCGGTGGAACTGGCTCGAGTCGCGAATCCACTACGTGGCCGGCGACTTTGACGACGCCGGCGCTTTCACGCGCCTGCGGGCGCTCGTCGACACGGTGGCCTCAGAGGTGCAGGCCGCCGGCAATACGCTCCTCTATCTGGCCATCTCCCCCGATTTCTTCGCGCTGGTCAACCGGCAACTCGATGTCGCCGGCTTCACGCGGATGGAGGGCTCGCGGCGGATCATCGTCGAGAAGCCGTTCGGCCGTGACCTCGACTCGGCGCGGGCCCTGAATCAGTCGCTGCTGGCGCACTGGCCGGAGGAAGAGATCTACCGCATCGACCACTACCTCGGGAAGGAGACGGTGCAGAATCTGCTCGCGTTCCGGCTGGCCAACGGGATGTTTGCCCCGCTGTGGAACGCGCGGCATATCGACCACATCCAGATCTCCGCCACCGAGACCGTCGGCGTGGAGACGCGCGGTGGTTATTACGACCGCACGGGCGTTGTTCGCGACATGATCCAAAATCACCTCCTCCAGATGATGTCGTACGTCTGCATGGAGCCGCCGGCATCGCTCGATCCGCGGGCCGTCCGCGATGCGAAGTCGGAGCTTCTGGCGAGTGTGCGGCAGTTGGAGGAGGGCGACGTCGCGGCGGCATGTGTCCGCGGGCAGTACGGTGCGGGTAAGAAAGCCGATGGCTCCGCCGCTGTCGCCTACCGGTCCGAGCCGGCGGTCGACCCGCAGTCAAACACCGAGACGTTCGCTGCTCTCCGCCTCCATGTCGACAACGACCGCTGGCAGGGGATGCCGGTCTACCTTCGCTCGGGGAAGTCGCTCTGGAAACGGGGGACGGAGATCGTCGTCCAGTTCCGCCCCGACGCGGCGGCCACCGCCGGAGTCGATCCGGCCGGCGGGGCGGCCGAGGGAAACCTCCTCGTCTTCCACATCCAGCCTTTCCAGGGGGTCGAGATCCGCATGCAGGCGAAGCGGCCGGGGCCGTTGTTCACGCTCCAGCGGGCCGGGATGCGCTTCGACTACGCCGACGCCTTCGATGCCGCCCGCGGCACCGGCTATGAGGTGCTCCTCTACAGCGCCTTCAATGCCGATCCGACGCTCTTCTCCCGCACCGATTTCGTCGAGACGGCCTGGGAGATCGTCCAACCGGTGCTCGATGCCTGGGCTGCGACCCCTGCGGCGGACTTCCCCAACTATGCCGCTGGCACCTGGGGCCCGCGGGCCGCCAGCGACCTCCTCGGCCGTGACGGCCGTCACTGGCACGAGATCCTCAATCGTGACGTGCTCGCGCGGACGGCCTTCTTCGCCGAGGCACCGGCGCTCGTGCTCAACAACCTCCTTCCGGCGTTCCGACCGGTGGCGGTGGCGGCGGGGGAGACGGTCGTCGAGGCGGGAGCGCTCGACGACGAGATGTACTTTGTCTGCCGCGGCGAGCTCGAAGCAGTCGGAGCCGATGGCGTGCGGCTCGGACTCCTCGGCGAAGGGGATTTTTTCGGCGAGATGGCGGTGCTCTTCGATCAGCCCCGCGCGGCGACGGTGCGGGCGACCACGCCGTGCGATCTCCTCGTCCTCGACGGCGATGAGTTCCGCCGGATCGTCAACGATTTCCCCGCCGTGGCGGCGGAGTTCCGGCGCCTGGCCGAGGGGCGGCGAAGCGGCCGCGAGGATTGAACATTGCCCGCACGGGCACGCTCGGTGGGGATTGTTTGAATCGCGTTGGGTCTCCTGCCGCCGCCCGCGCTGGTGGTTACGATTTCTCCGACCCTTCCCGCACCGGAGTCTTCCCGTGAATCGATCCTCCGCGATTGACCCAAGCACCGATCAGCCCGGGGGCTCGAGCGGGAAGGGGGACAACCCGGAGGCGGCGCGGATTGCCGAGATCCGCGACGACTTGAGCGCGTGGCGGCGTTGGGGGCCGTATCTCTCCGACCGTTCCTGGGGAACGGTGCGGGAAGATTATTCACCCGATGGCAACGCCTGGACCTCTCTGACCTACGACATGGCCCGTCGCCGGGCCTATCGCTGGGGCGAGGATGGGATCGCCGGAATCTGCGACCGCTACCAGATCCTCTGCTTTGCCCCCGCGTTTTGGAATGGCGTTGACGACCACCTCAAGGAGCGATTCTTCGGCGTTAACCCGCTGGAAGGGAACCACGGCGAGGATCTGAAGGATTACTTCTTTCACGTCGACAACACGCCGACGCACTCCTACATGCATCTTCTCTACAAGTATCCGCAGCGGGCCTTCCCCTACGCGGATCTCGTGGCGGAGAACCAGGGCCGGCAGGGGCAGGGAGCGGAGTACGAGCTAATCGACACCGGCATCTTTGATGAAGACCGCTATTTCGACATCGACATTGAGTATGCGAAGGCCGATGCGGAGGACATCGTCATCCGGATCACGGCCCGCAATCGCGGCCCCGACCCGGCTCCGCTCCATGTGATCCCGACGCTCTGGTTCCGCAATACGTGGGCCTGGGGGAGCGAGCGGCAGCCGGAGCCGCAGATCGTGGTCGGCCGGGATGACTGGGGCAGCCTGTGCCTCGGGGCAGACGACACCAGCGCGCTGGTCGACCCTGCGATCCCGGTCGATTACCGACTGGGATTCCGTTGGCTGTATGGGTCGCCGCCCGGGCCGAAAGCTCCTGGCGAGCTCCTCTTCACCAACAACGAGACGACTGGGGCGTACACGAAGGACGCCTTCCACCGTGCCATCTGCGGCGGTGATCCTGCCGCGGTGAATCCGGCGATGGTCGGCACCAAGGCTGCGATGCACTATTCGCTCGTCGTGCCGGCGGGTGGGGCGACGACGCTCCATTTCCGGCTGTGTGCCGCAGCCAAGCTCCGCCCCCTCGACGACGTCGATGGTGTCATTGAGTCGCGAAAGAAAGAGGCCGAGCGGTTCTACGATTGTATTGCGCCACCGCAGGCCACGGAGGACGAGCGGCTCGTGCAGCGGCGGGCGCTCTCAGGGCTGTTGTGGACGAAGCAGAGCTACATCTTCGACGTCAACAAGTGGCTCGACGGGGACAATCCATCCGCCCCGCCCCCCGCCAGTCGCTTGACGATCCGCAACCGCCACTGGCGGCATCTCAACTCGCTGCGCGTGATGACGATGCCCGACAAGTGGGAATATCCTTGGTTTGCGGCCTGGGACCTGGCATTCCAGTGCGTCCCCTTCGCGCTGGTTGACGCCGCATTCGCCAAGGACCAACTCTGGTTTCTCCTCTTCGAGCAGTTCCAGCACCCCAACGGCCAGCTGCCCGCCTACGAGTGGGAGTTCAGCGATCTCAATCCGCCCGTTCACGCCTGGGCGGTATGGCGGGTCTACAACATGGACCGCTTTCGAAATTACGGCGACCGTCGCGGTGACCGGGAATGGCTCGAGCGCTGCTTTCACAAGCTGCTCATCAACTTCACCAGCTGGGTCAACAAGGTCGACCGCGAGGGCAACAACGTCTTCGAGGGTGGATTTCTCGGCCTCGACAACATCTCCGTCATCGACCGGAGCGAGTCGCTCACCGGTGGCGCCGTTCTCGAGCAGTCGGATGCCACCGGCTGGATGGGAATGTTCTGCCTCAACATGATGCGGATCAGCCTGGAACTGGCACGGGAAAACCCGGTCTACGAGGGGCTCGCCTCGAAGTTCCTCCAGCACTACACCTACGTCGCCTACTCCATGAAGAACATGGGGCGGCGCGAGCACTCGTTGTTCGACGAAAAAGACGGCTTCTTTTACGACGTGCTCGTTCACCCCGATGGCCGCCATCAGAAGTTTCGGGTGAGGTCGCTTGTCGGCCTGATCCCGCTGTTTGCCGTCGAGCGGCTGGAGGTGGCTTGGATCGAGCCGTTTCACGAATTTCGGGCCAATCTCAACTGGTTTCTCGCCAACCGGAAAGAGATCGTGGAGGACGTCATTCACACGGTCGAGGGAGCCGATGGCCGCACCACCCATCTGCTCACGATCGTCAATCTCGAGCAGTTGCGACGGATGCTCGAGCGGCTCCATGACAGCGACGAGTTTCTCGCCAAACACGGGATTCGCTCGCTCTCCAAGCATCACGAAGCCCATCCGTTCGAGCTCGACGGCCGGAGGGTGGGGTATGAGCCGGCCGAATCGGCAAGCAAGCTCAAGGGGGGCAACTCCAACTGGCGTGGGCCGATCTGGTTTCCGACGACATTCCTCCTCATCGAATCCCTTCGCAAGCTCGGCACGGCCTTCGGCGACACCTACACCGTTTCCACGCCCGGCTCCGGCGGTGACGCGATTCCCCTCAACGCCATGGCACGCGATATCGCCCGGCGGCTGATCGAGATCTTTCTCCTCGACGAAAATCGGAAGCGGCCGGTGTGGGGGGGCGCGGCGAAGTTCAACGATGATCCGCTGTGGCGGGATAACCCGCTGTTTTACGAATACTTCCACGGCGACAACGGCGCTGGCATCGGCGCCAGCCATCAGACGGGCTGGACGGCCCTGGTCGCTAACCTGATCGATGAGTGGCGCTGAAAGTACCGTGCAACCACCTCCGCTGCGTGGCGCCCTGTCCTCGGCGCCCGGGAGTAGCCCGGACTGTGTGCCGGGAACTTCGAGTGCGGCGGATAGCCTGCGTCACGGGCGGTCGGAGCCTACCGCGGCTGCGGCCGGCTCTGGTGCCGCCGGCTTCGGCGGGCGACGGCGCTCGGGGAGGAGATCCTCCCGGACGATCAGCTCGTTGGGGCCCGTGGCGCGCTTCCGAAGCGTGAAGCCATCGTAGAGGGCGCCAATCGCCGTCCGCGATTCAAAGTGGAGCTCGTCCCTCTCGATCTCGATGATCTGGAACAGTTGCGTGTCCTCTCCGAGACGCTCCATGAGGGGGTGGCTGTCGCTCACGTCGTAGTGCTTCGGGCCGCTGACGCTCACGACGTACACCGCGCCGCTTGTCGGATCGACCCGATTGACGCCGGTGGGGGCGTTTTCAATCGTGGCTGGAGGGTCTCCTTGCGGCACGAGCCCGGTGCGGCCGTAGACGTGGTCGTGGCCCTGGAGCACGAGGTCGACGCCATGCTTGTCGAAGACCGGCTTCCAGGCAGCGCGGAGGGGGGCATTGTCACGATTTTTCGCTGCCGAAAAAATCGGATGGTGGAAGCTGCAGACGACCCAGCGCCGCCGGTCGCGGGTGAGCAGCTCGTCGAGCCAGACCGCCTGTTCGGCGAGCTTTTCGTTGCTGTTGAGGGCCACGATCCGGGTGTCGCCGTAGACGACCGAGAGGCAGGTCTCTTCGAGCCCGGGCGGGCCGTTTTCGGGGAGCGCGAACTGGCGACGCCAGTGGTGCGAGAGCCGGCTGGTCGCCGCGTCACCTTCGCCGACCTTCACATACTCATGATTGCCGGGGATCGGCAGGGAGGGGATCTGGGCGTGGAGAAACGATCCGGCCCGGAACCATTCCCCCCACTGGGCATCGTTGTCTCCGGCGTTCACCAAGTCGCCGGAGTGGATCATGAGCTGGGCCCGGGGGGCGTGGCGGCCGGCCTCGCGGACGACGCGCGACCACATCGAGAGGATGTCGTTTTGGGCATCGCCGAAGTGGACGAACTGGAAGCGGGCCGGTTCCGCGGAGGCGGTTTCGAATTGCAGCCACTCGCTCCAGTTCGTGCCGTCGCCGACCCGGTAGGCGTAGCGGGTGCCGGGCTCGAGATCGGCGAACTCGACCGCATGGCAAAGGCTCGGACCCAGGTCGGTCGTAAACGCCTCGGTGCGGGCGGGGATCGTCACGGCCCGATCGCGGAGCTCCGGCCCGTGGGTGGCGGCGGCGAGTTGGGCGAAGCCGTGCGGGGCATCGGTGCTCGTTCGCCACGCGACGGCCATGCCGTGGGCCGGGTCGGCAGAGGGGGAGAGGATGATCCGATCGGGGAGCCGCGAGGGCCTGTGGGCCTCAGCCGGCGCGACCGCGAGTGGAGGCGCGTGGGGATGATCGTCGTGGGCGCGGAGGGGAAGAGGGCACGACACCGTGACGATGGCGAGGGCCACGGCGCGAATGCCGAAGAACCGGTTGCGGTTTCCGGGGAATGGGTTTCGTGGGCTATGCATCGATTGATCGGGGCGGGGGGAGGGGCGGATGGAGGCGAACACTTTGCGGTGATGGTACAGCGTCCGCGAGCGGAGGAGCGCTCCTTCACGTCTTTCACACAGGGTGCGCGGACCGGCTCCTTTGCCCCCCGGATGAGGCATGCTAGATTCGTTCGTGCGCTTCGGAGGGGAGCGGTTAACCCTCCCTCAGACTTGAGGCTCTGTGGAGGGATCGTCGTGACATCATCTGGGCACCGTCACACCCGTGCGGCCGCCCGTGGTCGCCGTCGTGGGGGACAATCGATGCCGTCCCTGGGCGCTGAAGCGCTCGAGCCTCGGCTGGCGCTTGCCGTTGTCCCTGTGCTCGACGCCGCGACGCTCCGCATCACCCTCGATGCCGCCGATGACCATGCGGTGCTCTCGCGCGTCGGGGAGAAGTACGTGGTCTCTGGGCAGTCGGAGGTCGGATCGTTCCCAGTGCAGCGCGCGGCGCGAGTCGTCGTCAATGGGTCGCCGGCCATGGGGCAGTCGTTCACGATTTCCTCCGGTGGCGGCTTGCCGATCACCGCGGCGCTCTCGGTAGACGCGACCGTCGAGTC
>JBAWVV010000234.1:0-6889 GCA_037147115.1 Planctomycetia bacterium
GTGCCGAAGGGATCCCGATCGCCCGCCAGGCCGGGTGCGACACCTTTGTGACAGGCGAAGTGAAGCTCCACGACGCCCTCCACGCTGCCAGCTTGGGAATGCAGGTGGTCGTTCTCGGGCATCACGCCAGCGAGCGGTTCTCGATGCCTGTGCTGGCCGATCTACTCGCCGCCGCGGTGCCAGGGCTCAAATGCCGCTCCAGCGACGCCGAGCGTGATCCGCTGATTCCCCTGTGCAGCTTGTGACACCTGTACCGGCGCGTTGCCCGGCACTTTCCCGGCGCTACAATTCAAGGAGCGGCCGGGCCCTGAGTGACTTGACGTCTTCCGGCCCGTCACCGCCCAGCCTGTTCCTGCCCAGCCTGTTCCTGCCCAGCCTGTTCCTGCCAAGCCTGCCAAGCCTTCCAAGAAGGATCCGCGATGCCTTCCCCCTCTCGATCCTCCCGCCGTCCGGCAGCGTCTGATGCTGCCGGGAACGGCGCGGTGCCACGGCAGCCGAAGTTCCTCACGGCCCTGCCGGTCTTCAACGAGGTCCGGCACGTCGAGGAGGTCCTCGACGAGGTTCTCCGTTTCACGCCCCACGTCCTTGTGGTCGACGATGGCTCGACCGACGGCACGTCGCGGCTCCTCGCCGACCGCCTCGAGCGGCAGGGGGACATCCGGGTGGTGCGCCATCCGCACAACCGTGGCTATGGTGCCGCCCTGGCGACGGCCTTCCGCGAAGCGCTCTCCGGCGACTTCGACGGCCTGGTGACGATCGACTGCGACGGCCAGCACCAGCCGCGGCTCATCCCCGCCTTCATCGACGCCGCCACGACCGGCGGCGCTGCAGGGCCTCCCGGGGCACCGCTCCCCGACATCGTCTCCGGCAGCCGCTATCTGAAGGTCTTCGACGGCGACAGCCGCCCCCCTGAGTCGCGTCGGCGGATCAACGAGACGATCACCGCCGAGATCAACGCCCGCCTCGGCCTCTCCCTCACCGACGCCTTCTGTGGCTTCAAGGCCTACACCCGCCGGGCGCTCTCCGCACTCCATGTGACTGAGCTCGGCTATGCGATGCCGCTCGAGGTCTGGGTGCAGGCTTCGGTAGCCGGCCTGCAGGTCGTGGAGCTCCCCGTTCCCCTCCTCTACCTCGATCTGGCGCGGAGTTTCGGGGGGGCTCTGGACGACGCCGAGACCCGTCTGGCCTACTACCGCGGTGTTCTCGACCGGGCCGAAGCCGCCGTGGCAGCTTCGGTGCATGACGTTGTTGCGTCGACGCACGGGGCCGGCTGAACCTCCGGACGTGGTACCCTCCGGCCAGCCCAGCGCATCCCCATGACATCATCGTGGCCCTCCGCGACCCGGAGGTTTCGAGCCCCGGCCCTCTCGGGAGACCGGCTGATCCACCCGCCACTCGTGGCGAAGGCCGACGCGCCGGCCGACGCCATCGAGACGCTTCTCGACAACAACCGCCTCCTCCGGGCAGCCTTCGACACGCGCATCGGTGACATGCGGCTGTGGGAACTGGTGGCCGCGACGCGGCGTGAGGTGCTGACGGTCGCCGCCGAATACACCGGCAGCTACCGCGACATCCAACGGCCGCGGGACGTCGCCGACTGGATCGCGCGCCCGATCATCATGGGAGGGCATCAACCGGAGCTCTTCCACCCGGGCGTGTGGCTGAAGAACTCCGCCCTCGACGCCTATGCCCGCCGGGTCGGCGGCACCGCGGTGAATCTGATCGTCGATACCGACCGCTGCAACCATACGGCAGTCGCTGTCCCGGTGGGGACGCCGCAGGAGGCAAAGCTCGAGCACGTTCCGTTCGATGGCCCGGGCCCCGACATGGCCTGGGAGGAGCGCGGGATCCTCGACGACCACGCGTTCGCCTCCTTCGGCGACCGCTGCTGCGATCTCCTCCTTCCTCTCGAGCCGGCGCCGATCCTGCGGCGCTGGTGGCCGCTGGTGATGGAACGCGCGGCGGAAACCCGTCGACTCGGCATCGCGCTGGCCCAGGCCCGCCATCTCGTCGAGGCCCGCTTCGGCCTGGAAACGCTCGAACTGCCGGTCAGCGAACTGGTCAGGCTGCCGACGGTGCTCGTCTTCACCGGCTGGCTCCTGGCGCGCGCCCGGGAGCTCCATGAGGCCTACAACGCCGCCCTCGCCGAACACCGCCGCGTCTGGCGGATCCGCGGCCACGGCCGGCCGATGCCCGATCTGGCGGTGCGCACCGACACCACGGCCGACGGGCCATGGTTCGAGGTGCCGTGGTGGATCTGGTCGCGCGACGATCCCCGCCGGCGGCGCGTGTTCGCCAACCTCGGCACGGCCGGCATGCTCCTCCTTTCCGACATGGAGACGCTGCGCGTCGAGCTTCCGATCACGCCCGACACCTCGACGTCGACGTGGGTCGACGCGCTCCAGCGGCTCGAGGGGCACGGCTTCCGGCTCCGTCCCCGGGCCCTCCTTACCACGCTCATCGCCCGGCTCCTTGTCGCCGATGTCTTCGTCCACGGCATCGGCGGCGCCGCCTATGACCGGATCACCGACGGGATCGTGCGTCGCCTCACCGGCTGCGATCCGCCTCGCTACGCCGTCGTCACCGGAACGCTGCGCCTTCCGATCGACGAGATCTTCCCTGCCGAGGCCGGACGCGATCCGGCGGCGGAGCTCGCGGCCCTTCACCAAACCCTCCGCGATCTCGACTACCACCCCGAGCGGCATCTCCCTCCGATCGACACCCTCGCCCCCGAGGTCAGCGCGTTGGTGATGCAGAAGACGCGCTGGATCGACACCTTTCCCACGCCGACGCTCGCGCGCAGGCGCTGCCGGGAGATCCGCGCGACCAACGACCGGCTCGCCTTCCACACCCAGGCACAGCGCGAGCGATTGCTCGCACTGTCCGGCCCGCTCACCGGCCGGATCCGCGCCGCCAAGGCGCTCTCGTCCCGGGAACATCCCTGGTGTTTTTTCCAGGAAAAGTCGTTGCGCCGCTTCCTGCTACTTGAGATCGACTGACAATCCGCCTATCCTTGCGACCAACGGACTGTCGATGTCGCTCCAAGGATGAGGAGGCACCATGCCAGCGGAGGGTATGCGAAGGGGGATTCGTTCCCAGGTTGACGCCAACCGGCGCTCGAGCCGTGTTGGGGCCACACCCCAGATCGCTGTCGGCACGATCGCCGACGACCGAGCCTCGGACGCCGCCGCTGATGCGACGGGCGCCGATGGAGAGATGGAATCTTCTACGCACGCCGACAGCCTCCGGCTCGCGGTCGTTGCCGAGCCGCGGATCGCAGCGCGGCGTCGGAGTGAGCGCCGGCCAGCGATCATCCACCTTCCGATCCATCCGGTGGCACCACGTCGTCCCCCGTCGTGGATGCTCGAGCAGTGTCAGATCGCCCCCGCACGGGCCGGCGACCAGAGCGAGATCCTCCAACTCCTCTCCGGGCTGCCGGTGGCGCCGACGAGGGCGGAGTTCCACGCGGCGGTCGATCATCCCGAGCACGATCCCGGCAACCGGCTCGTCGCCCGGCTGGCCGGTCGGATCGTCGGCCATGTCGAGGTGATGCCGCGTTCGATGATGCTCGGCGCCGGTTCGGTCAGCGCCGCGGTCATCGACCGGGTAGCGGTCCTGCCAGAATGCCGCGGGGCCGGTCACGGGCAGCGTCTTGTGCAGGCCGCCGAGGACCGGATGCGAATGATCGGCGCCGCCGTCGCCTTCTCGCGCACGCGGATCGCGCCGTCGTTCCACGAGATGGGCTGGGCGGTCCTCGGTCGTGATTGTGCCACCCCCGGCCGCCCCACCGACATCCTCGCCCGACTCCTCGAACGCCCGGCCCCGCTGGCCCGTTCGTCGGCCAGCGCGATGCCGGCGGTGGGCCATTCGACCGAAGGGGTGACGATGCGGCAGTGGCGCCACGTCGAGCTCCCCGCCATCCTCAGGATCTACAACCAAAATGCGGCCCGCTTCGTCGGCCCGCTCGATCGCGGCGAGGCCTACTCGCGTTGGCTGGTCAGCCGCGGGGCCTTCGACTCGATCCTTGTCGCCCTTGTCGGCCAAGACCGCTACGACCTCCACGAGACGTCCGCCCGGATCGTCGGCTATTGCATCCAGGCTGGCCATCGGATCCTCGAGCTCCTTGCCGATCCGGAGTTCCCTGGCCTCGAGCGCGAGATTCTTGCCCGGGTGTGTGCCGAGGCGATTGAGAACGACCGTCAGGAGATCCTCTACGAGTCGAGCGCCGCCGATCCGCTCCACGCCGCGGTGGCGGGGGGCGAGAGCCTCGTGCAAGCCCACGACCGGATGGTCGTCGCCAAGTTGATCCGTCCGCTCGAGGTCCTCCAGGCCGTCGCTCCGGCCACGGTGGCTCGGGCCGCGGCAGCGGGGATCCGCGAAGCCCTCGAACTGGGGATCGAATCACCGGGCTTCCGCGGCTCTGTGGTCGTCGCCGACGGGAGAGCCACGGTGCAGCAGGGGCGCGTCGGCCGCAGCTGGCTGCGGCTGGCAGACGACGAGCTCACCCGGCTCCTCCTCGGCCAGTGCGATCCGGTCGAGGCAGTGGCCCGGGGAACGATGGAGCCCTCGACGCAGATGGCCCAGCGGCTTGCCGGCATCCTTTTCCCCCGCCAACCCCTCTGGTGCCCGGTGTGGGACGACGTGCCCGCCTGACTCGGCACCGAGCCAGAAGCCCTCCCACGGAGTCGCTCGCTTGCCGCTCATGAGTGGCTGTTACGATTTTCCGGCGTTTGTGTCTCGGCACCATGCGACACCATCCCCGGGAACGTTTTCATGACTGTGCGCGGCCGTGTTCTTCTCGTGACGCTGCTCGGCTGGGTTGGAAGCGGGCTTCCCTCCTCCGCCGCCGAGCCACCTCCGACGGTGACCGTCCCGGCGGTGTCGCTGCGCCCCACCGATCGCTTCGCCCGGCTCCAGTGGGATGCCACCCATACCGGCACCGCCCCGTGGGGGCATTGGGGGGATCAGCCGGGGCACTACATCTCTTGGTCGAACCACTCCAACCGGCTCATTCCCGTCTACACCTTCGGCATCGGCCTGGAAGGGGTGACCGGGGAGCAGAGTGCCTACCGCAGCGAGGATCGGCTCCGGGCGATTTACGGCCAACTCCCCGAGCACACGCACAACCCTGCCGCCGACTACTTCGACCAGACCGATGTCCATGCCCTCCAGGTGGCGGCGGCCGCTGCCGGCAAGCGGCGGATCATCCTCATGATCTTCGACGGGATGGACTGGACGACGACGCGCACCGCCGCGATCGCGCTGTCGGGGAACGTGGCCTACGATTCCGGCCGTGGCACGGGGCTCTCCTTCCAGGATTACGCCAACGCCCCGACCGCCTTCGGGTTCTGCTGCACGAGCCCCGCCAACGACGGCACGAAGGTCGACGTCGATGCCCAGGCGCTCAAGAACCCCGGCGGCGACAAGACCGGCGGCTACGACGCGGCGATGGGGGGGGCAACACCGTGGGACCCGATCGCCCAGGCCACGTATCTGATCGGCCGGGATCGCTACCGGCCCCATGCGGTCTGTGATTCGGCCGCCTCGGCCACCGCCTTCTGCTCCGGCCGCAAGACCTACAACGACGCGATCAACGTCGATCCCACAGGGGAGCAGGTGGAGCCGATTGCGCGCACGCTCCAAAAGCAGGGCTGGGCCGTCGGCGCGGTGACGAGCGTGCCGATCCCCCATGCCACGCCGGCCTGCGCCTACGCCAACAACGTCAGCCGCGACGACTACCAGGACATCACCCGCGACATGGTGGGCCTCCGCTCGGTTTCGCACCGCGCGGAGCCACTGCCCGGCCTCGACGTCGCCATCGGCTGCGGGTTCGGCGGCGATACCCCCGACGATTCGAAGCAGCAGGGGGTCAATTACGAACCGGGGAACAAGTACGTCGCCCCCTCGACGCTCGCCACGATCGATGCCGGGAAGGGGGGGCGCTACCGGATTGCCCAGCGAACGGCGGGGCGGAAGGGAGCGGAGGTCCTCGCCGAAGGGGCAGCCGCCGCGATCGCCGGCGGGGAGCGGCTGTTCGGCATGTTCGGCACCAAGCCCGGCAATCTCCCCTTTGCCACCGCCGACGGTGGCTACGACCCGGTGATCGTCTCCGAAGAGGGGCGAAAGAAGCTCTTCGCCCTCGGTGAGCAAGCGGGCCTGGCGCTGAAGTACAGCCAGCCGATCCACTACACCCCGGCCGACTTCGACGAGAATCCGACGCTGGCCGAGATGACGGTGGCGGCGCTCGATGTCCTTGCCGCGAAAGAAAAGCCCTTCTGGCTGATGGTGGAGGCGGGGGATGTCGACTGGGCGAGCCATGGCAACGACATCGATGCGGCCATCGGCGCGGTGAAAAGTGGCGACGACGCCTTCCGAGCGATCACCGGCTGGGTGGAGAGCCACGGCGGCTGGAACGACACAGCCGTGATCGTGACCAGCGACCACGGCCACATGTTCGTGCTCGAAAAGCCCGAGGCCTTCGCGCGCTAGAGGCGCGAACCGCCGCGGAGCGGTGCGAGAATCAGCGATCCGGGCCCCGGCCAATTCGCTGATGGCCAAGGCCCCGGGAACACACTCCCAATTTGCACGCCGAATTGGGAGGAAGGTCCAACTGGCTGTTTCCAACCCGCGGCGATCAGCAATGACCGAAGGCCCCGTGCCCCCCGACCACAGAAACAGGCATCTCGCTATCACGAAAATCGTGATGCTATGATGCCTTGATGCGAACGACGATCACGGTCGATCCCGATGTCGAACAGTTGCTCCGGGCAGCGATGGAGGCAACGGGGCAGAGTCTGAAAGCCACGCTCAACGATGCGGTGCGGCGGGGATTGGCGGGAATCGCGGTCCAAGCGTCCGAGCCTCGATTCAAGGTAAAGCCCCGCCCGAT
>JBAWVV010000235.1:0-6819 GCA_037147115.1 Planctomycetia bacterium
GGCTCGGTGATGGAAGGCGCGCTCGAGGAGTGGTACGAGACGATGCGCGTGAATGCCGATGGCACGATGCTCGCGGTGCGGCACAGCTTGTTGGCGATGCGGCCGGCTGGCCGGGGGAGCATCGTCACGCTCGGCTCGCTCTACGGCGCGAAGCCGAAGCCGGGGGCCGTTGCCTATAGCGCAAGCAAGGCGGCAGTGGCGATGATCAGCCGGGTGGCGGCGCTTGAGGCCCGCCAGGCGGGGCTGGCGATCCGCGTCAATTGCGTTCTCCCCGGGTGGGTGAAGACGCCGATTTGGAAGAGCCACGCCCATTGGGATGAGCTCGTCAAACGCTGCGGCGGCGAGGAGGGGGCCTACAAGGCGCTCGCCGCCGGGATCTCCACGAAGCGGTTTGCCGATCCGGAGGAGATTGCCGGGGTCGTCGCCTTCCTCGCCTCGGATGACTCAAGCCACATCACGGGCACATCGATCGCCGTCGATGGCGGCTTGGGCTCGGAATGACGCATGGCTCTCGGCCTGAAAGGTTCTCACCATGACGGCGTCCGAATCGGCTGATGGCATGAAGAGCCCACTGGCAATCCGCGTCGTCGCCGCCGAGGGGATCGACCGCCGCGCCTGCCGGATGCTCCTCCCCGATACCCCCGGCGCTGTCGGCTGGTCGCAGCTGCTCGTCGCCAAGGATGCCGAGACCGGGAGCATCCTCGGTGCGGCCAAGGGGATGCCGGTACGGGCGGAACGAGGGAACGCCGATCTCCGCATCGCGATCCATGTACCCAAGCCCTTTCGACGCCGCGGCGTTGCCACGGCGCTCCTCGACCATCTCACCGCCCAGGCCCGCAAGGACTCGGTAGGCGCGGTCGTCGGCCTCCTCGAGCCGCAGGAGCGCGACGAAGCTCTGCCATTCTTCGCTTCGCGTGGCTTCCGGTCCGTCGATCGGATGACGACCTTCGAATCGAAGGTTGAGGTGATGGCCGACTGGCTCTTCGAGCGGCGCACCTGGCTCTGGGAGCGCGGGGAGATTCCCGCATCGGCGCGGATCGTGCCGCTCCGCGAGGCCCCAATCCGGCCGGTCGCCGAGCTTCATGCCCGGTCGATCGCCGGCACCGTGCCGCAGTTGGAGGCATTTTTCACCGATCTGGCCCGCGGGCCCGACGGCGGCGACAGCGTCGTGCTCCTCGTTGACGATGTCGTCTGCGGGTATCACCACTGCGAGTACAAGGGAGATTGCTCCACGACCCACGCCCTCGCCATCAGCGAGGATCTCCGCGGCGGCGGGGCCGGCTCCGGCTGGGCGGGGCTTTTGTTGCTCGCCGATCGCGTTGAGGAATGCACGCGGCGGGGCATCGTGCGCTCCCGTTACAGTTGCCTCTCGACGGTCCGACCGACGCTGCGCCTGGCAAAGCTTTTTCAGGCAGAGGTCGTTGGCATTGGAGAGTACCTCCAGCTCGAACTCGAGCCGGGAGGCTGAAAGCGACCATCGCCATGGCTGCCTTCGATGGCTTACCAGACTATGGAAAAAAGTCAGGGAAGCGTTTTCCACGGGCAGTGAACAGCCGCAAAGTCGATGGGGGCCCGATCCCGCCAGAGCTCACCATACACGCCCCCCAGGAGCGGGGTGCCGGAGATCATTGCGGTTGACAATCGCGACGGAGTTGCCCTACAACATTGCCCATGAGAGCATTCTGGCTCTCTGGGGGGAGAGCATGAACAAGAGCGGTTCGCCTCCCGCAGGCATGACAACTCGGATGGATCGTTTTCTCGCTTCACGAAAGGAATCAGATGCGATTAAGCATAGTTTCAGTCGCGGCGATCGCGTTGGCTTTGGTCACTGGAGGCCTCCGCCCTGCTAAGGCGGAAATCATCTGGAGCGGGATTCAAAACATCACCCCTTCTGCGAACTCCCCGCAAAGTTTTAACGGCGGTGCCTGGAAATGGGGTGTCTTGGAGGGTGGGCCCGTTCAATATGCTTACCTTACCCCCCAGGACCCGGCCGGAGGCACTAACGTGCCGTATGTCCTGACCAAGAGTGCGGACCACCTCAAGGTCGACAACCTCGCTTTCGGCACCATGATCGACGGCTCCACGGGGGGCTTTTGGAACAGTTATCCGACCGGTGGAAGTGCCCAGTTCAATCTCGAGTTGTGGGACTTCGCCAGCAGCACGGGAAGTTTTCCAGTTGGTACCGATGGTTACGCGGCCACGAAAATATCTGTCGGGAGTAGCTTTCAGTACGGATGGACGGAATTCCTTGTCAATAGTAACGGCTCGGTCACATACATCCAGCAGGCCTATCAGAGCACTCCGGGCGTAGGGATCGCCGTCGGGGCCGTTCCCGAAATCGACCCGGCCGGTTTCGGCAGCGCCCTCGCGCTCGCCCTCGGCGCGCTCGGGATGATCGAGCGGCGGCGGCAGCAGGCGATCGCCAGCGTCTGATCTTGCTGCGAAGCATTTAGCGCCGGGGGGAGCAGGGCTGACCTTGCTTCCCCCGGTTTTTTCAGGTGGAGATGGGGCCCCGATGGGGATTCGTTGACAGCGGTGGGAAGGGCGTCTTCAATGGAGGAATTGAAGAATGCCGTTCGATTGATTCTGGAAGTGAAAAAATGGTCGCGCAGGTCTTGGGCGTTTGGCCACCATCCATCGACGTTGAGCCACCCACGATCGGTTTGGCGAACCATCGGGCGAAACGCTCCCGTGGCGTGTTGGCGGCAGCCCTTCTGGCCGCGATCCTCGCCTGCATGCCTTCATCCGCCACGGCGGGGACGCTGAAGTTCGCCTTCACCCCCATCGGCTCACTCGTCGCCCTTCAGGCGACGAATCCGACGCTCTACGGAAACGTGACCGGAGGATTCACCACCGCCGGCAACATCTGGGCGGGGTATTTTCACGACGACATGACGATCAACGTCAACATTGACTATCTCTCCCTCCCATTCGGAACGCTCGGATCGACAAATATCGAGACGGTGGGGATTTACTACGCCGATGTTCGGACTGCCCTCCAGCTCGACCGAACGTCGGCCGACGATTTTCTGGCGGCGTCCAATCTGCCGGCAGGACCGAACCTTTCGTTCCTCACCAACAACGCGGCGACCGGGGCCTTGGTGGTTGATGCCAACAACACCGTCAATAATGCCGTCCTCGATGTCCCCCGGGCCAATGCCAAGGCGCTTGGGTTTGCTGGCGTCGGAATTCTTGCCCCGAACGACACCACCCTCGATGCCACGGTCAGTTTCAGCAGCAACTACGCCTGGGATTTTGATCGTTCCAACGGCATCACGTCTGGCACGTTCGATTTCGTCGGCATCGCCACCCACGAGCTCGCCCACACGATGGGGTTTTTGAGTGGTGTCGACACGGTCGATTTCGTTTCGGCGCCGAATGGCGACGCGCAAGTCCGCGGCACGAACCTCGATCCCTACCGGGTGTTCACCGTTCTCGATCTCTACCGGCGCGGGGCCCGCAATGGCGGCGGCCTCGATTTCGCCACCGGTGGCACCGGAGCCAACAATCCTTATTTTTCCCTCGACGGTGGGGCCACGTCGCTCGGTACCTTCGCCACGGGGCAGCTCAACGGCGATGGCCGTCAAGCGAGCCACTGGAAAGACAATCTCGGCCTCGGGATCCTCGATCCCACGTTTGCTTCGGGTGAGCTGGGGATCGTCAGCGCGCTCGACGTGCGATCGTTGGACGTGATCGGGTTTGACGTGGTCGTTGTGCCCGAACCGGCCGCCGCGGCCATCATCCTGCCGGCAATGGCGGGGCTCGTGCTCGTGGCCCGATCGAACCGGGCCCGGCGCCGTGCTCGGCTCACTTCTCCCCGCGGCGCCAGATCGTCTTCCCCTCTTTGATCGTCTCGAGAACGGCGATGTCGCCGATCGTGTCGGAGGGGACCTCGAGCGGGTTCTTTTCGAGGATCACCAAGTCCGCGAGCTTCCCCGGCTCAAGGGTGCCCTTCGTCTTCTCTTCCTTGATCTCGTACGCCGCCATCGCCGTCACGGCGCGGAGTGCCGCGTAGGGAGGGATGCGCTGATCGGGGCCGATGACCCGCCCCGACGGCGTCTTCCGATTCACGCCGCAACGCACAAGCTCGAGAATCCACGGCTCCGGGCTGACCGGTGCGTCGTGCGAGAAGGTGAACGGGATCCCCTCCTCGAGCATCGTCCGCGTCGCCATCGACTGCGCTGCCCGATCCTCCCCCCACAGCCGCACCACCGCGTCGCCCCCAGGAAGGAGAGCGGAGGTGAGGAAGCTGGGAACAGCGCCGTAGTGTTTCAGCTTCGCGATCTGATCGTCGCGCAAGAACGACGCATGAACGAACACCGGGCGATGGTCGTGCATGCCGTGCTTCGCCACCGCCTTCTCGATCGCCTTGAGTGCCTGATCGGCCGCGGCGTCGCCATTGATGTGCATGTGGATCTGGAAATCGCTCGGCCAGAAGCGATCGAAGGCCGCCTCGAGGACCTCGTCGGGGATTTGCCGGTAGGCCCGGTATTCACCCGTCTTACCCGGCGGATTGGCTGCATAGGGCTCGTTCATCCAGGCGGTATCGAGGCTACCGTCGAGCCAGAACTTCACCCCACCGAGGCGCACCCGGTTGACGTAGCGCCGGTCGAGATCGGGCCGGGCCGCAAGGAGCTGCTTGGAAACGTCGCCGCTGCCGTCGGCGGCCTGGACCGCATCGCCCACCCGGTAAGCCGCTGCCAGAGCATCGTCGACGGTCGAATCCTTGGCGGCGACATAGAGATCGATGGGGAGGAGCTGCTCCTCGATTGCATGGAGAACGATACCGATGTCGTCGCTTCCCAGGCCGAGGCCCGCCTCCATCGCGGTTGTCTGTCCGTAGCTGGCCCAGCGCTGCGCAGCGCCGGTGATCGCCGCGGCGGCGAGCGCCCCGGTGAACGGCGGGCGCTTGATCCGAACGGCATTGAGAGCCGTCTCTTCCATCGGCCCGAGGAGTGTCTTGCCGTCGGGGCCGCGGCCGAAGAAGCCGCCGGCGGGGTCGGGGGAATCGGCATTGATCGCCGCGATTTCGAAGAGCTTCGAGTTGCCGGCTCCGGCGTGGCCGGAGCTGTCGACGATCATCACCGGGATCTCGGTCGAGATCTGGTCGAGCTCCGCGCGCGACGGCGTGCGCTTCTCGGCGAGCTGCTTCGCTTGGTAGCCGAAGCCGACGATCCATCCACCCGCCGGCACCTTGTCAGCGTGGGCCGTCATCCGAGCGACAAGCTCGGGGATGTCTTTTGAGCCGAACAGGTCGGCATCGACGAGGTTCTTTCCGAAATAGACCATGTGGCCGTGGGTGTCGATGAACCCCGGCAGGAGCGTGTGGCCGGCGAGATCGATCTGGCGGGTCGTGGGGCCAACGTGCCGGGCGACGTCGAGTTTCCTCCCGACTGCGAGGATCGTGCCATCCTTGACGGCGAGGCTCTCGGCATAGTCAGGCGCCGCGCCCCGCATCGTGAGGATCGGCCCGCCGGAATAGATCGCATCAGCCGGTTGGGCGCGGGCGCCCGGGAAAGGGACGAGCAGGGAAAGAAGGAGGAGGGAGAGCAACAGGGCCGTGCGACCGTTGGGCATGGGGCGACTCCTTGGGAAGAGACGGGAAGCGGGAATCTACCGACCGCACCCAACCACTGCCAAGCCGCCGCACGACGCAGCGCCAGAGGGCCGCATTCCTCCCGCCGCTGGTCCCCCGGCCCCGTCACTGGTAGCCTGCCGGAGTGGGGCAGTTTTCCCTTTCCACCCCGCATGCACACCCCAGAGGATTTTCCATGACGAGCGACTCCCACGACCGCCATGCCCCGACGACGACCGTCCATCCTGTCGGGAGCCATGGCGGAGCGCCGGTCGACATCACCGGCAAGCTCGCGGTCGTGGCGGTCGATGCCGGCCACGCCCGCATCTATTGCGTCGACGACGCCGCGGCGAGCGCGCCCGAGACGATTCATGCCCCCGATCCGTCGCACGTCAACCACAACATCTTCCACCGCCACGGCAATCCCAGTGGCGCTTTCGACGTCGATGGCCCGGAGACGACCGCCTACTTCAAGGCCCTCGCCCACGCCCTTGCCCCGGCCCGCGGCGTCTTGCTTGTTGGGCATGGCAAGGGGAAGTCGAACTTCAGCCATCAGTTCGAGAGCTTCCTTGAGAAGCACCACCGCGACGTGGCCGCGAAGATCGTCGCCAATGTCCGGGCCGACATCGACGACATCACCGACCGGCAGCTCCTCCGGCTCGGCGAGCACCACTTCCACATCGACGTCCCGCGCCGCGCCTGATCGGCGCCGGGGCGGGCTGGTGCAGCGGGGTTAACCTTGCCCCGTTGCCGTTCGTTCGCTGCGGACCTCCGGGACTGTGCTCACTCCGACCCGCCTGCGCTGCGCCATCCATGGCTCCGCTTGCCGGCTAGGCCGGCTTACGGAGCACGGGCGACCCCTCGCTGTCTGCGCCCCGCGTGGTGCGTGCGGCTTCCTCACCGGTGCACAGGACGAGGCGGGGATCGGCGAACGCTCGAGGAGTCCCCGATCGCGCCTACCGCTTTGAACGGCCCGCGTGACTGGTCTAAAGCGATGCGGGGCGACGAGACTTTTGCCGTCCCCGCCGACGAATCACCCTCAGACAAGCGACCGAGAAGTCTTACCCGAACGTGGCTCGGGATCGCCGTCGTGGACGATCGGACGGAAGAACCCCCGTGAGAGGGCCTTGGTTCAGGGGCGGTTCGTGACCGCGAGGCAGCGATCGCTACCGCTTGGCGGTGTTGTCGACCGGGGCGGCCTGCGGGTGGCCGGAGAGGAGTTTGTGGAGTGTTTCGGTGGAGAC
>JBAWVV010000236.1:0-6784 GCA_037147115.1 Planctomycetia bacterium
ACCGGAGGTTCGCAAGCGAAGCCTGGCCAGGAGGGCCAGCGGAGCGGAAAGCGAGTCCGCTGGTTCGAGTCCAGCCGGGCGTACTGGTTGACTGGCGGGCAGGACGCGACGGCGCGTCCCAACGCCCCTCACTCCTTCGCCGCGGCCTCAAGCAGGTCCAAACCGAGGTTGGCGACATCAAGGTCGTCGGTGTCTTTGCCGCCGCTGAAGGCCGCGAGCAGGTGGCCGCCTGTCACCTTCCGGATCGCTCCCCCCTTGTAGCCGAGCTCCCCATGGTGCGGCGGCCGCTTGCCGCTGCCGCTGTTCTCGAGGGTGTCTGCCATCTCCGACATCTTCGCGTAGGCGATCCCGAGCACATTCGCCTGCCCAAGGACCAACGCGTCGACGACGCGCATCTGCGACGCCCATGACCGGGTCGCGTCGCCCGGCACGAAGGCGATCACCGCCACCCCCTTCATCTGCCGCGCCGTCGCCTCCTTCACCATCGCATCGAGCGCCTGCTCCGCGGCACGATTGAACGCCGCCGCCGGATCAGCGGCCACCGGGGCCTGCGCCAAAACGCCCCGGCCTCCCGACAGCTCCACGAGGGCAAGGATCGCGAGGGCCAGGATCACCACCGGCAGCAGAACGCGAACACGACGCATGGAACACTCCCTCTGGAAAAGATCGGGGCCCGGGTGATGCCGCTCGCCACTGCGGCCCCTGAGCAGCATCATCCCTGCGCCCCGGGCTCTGTGCCAATCCCCTGGCGACGCCTTCGAGCGACGCTTTGGTGCGACGCTTTGGTGCGACGCATTGTCTGCTTTATTCCAGCCACGGTATCCGGGCTCAACGAGCCCGCAGTTTCCGCCGTTGAGAGTCGATCAGGGATGAGCCCGTGCACTTTGCCCCGATCGCCCTCAGGCCAGGCGCCTTCCGGCCAGTCGCCTTGGTGGCCCACGCCACTTTTGCCATCGCCATGTTTTCCCCCTCCTTACCCGCTGCTGCCGGCCTGCCTTCTCCGCCGGGCGTCAGGCCCCGCCCGCCGCTATTTCGCGCCCTCGGGCACGCCGAACCACCGGAGGCGGTGGAGATCGGCGGAGCCTCGTTCCGACTCCTCGAGATCCTCAAGCACGACTCCTGGGCAGCAACGGCGATCTACGCCACCGCCGATGCCCCGATGCCGCGCAAGGCGCTGTGCAAGTTCAACCGCCGGCAGCCGATTCTCGCCATCCCGATGGCCTGGCTCGGCCGGCTCCTCGCCGCCCGGGAACGGCACTTCCACGCCCGGCTCGCCGGGGTCGTCGGCATCCCGGCCCACCTCGGCCCCGTCTCGGTCGATGGCACCGTGCTTCCCCATGCCTTCGCCCGGCAGTTCATCGAAGGGCATGTCCTCGACCGCCACCAGCGCGTCGACGACGACTTCTTCCCCCGCTTCGCCGCGCTCCTTGCCGACGTTCACGCCCGCGACGTCGCCCATGTCGATCTCCACAAGCGGGAGAACGTCCTCGTCGATCTGTCGGGCCGCCCTTGGCTGATCGACTTCCAGATCTCGTTCTCGCTCCCCACCGGCCCCCTACTCGCCGCTCCGCTGCGGAGCCTGCTGCGTGTTCTCCAGCAGTGCGACGACTACCACCTCCTCAAGCACCACCTCCACCACCGCCCCGATCAGACTGGCCTCGAGGCCGACGAGATCGACCGCCGGCGACCGTGGTGGATCCGGCTTCACAGGCGCTTCGCCGTGCCGTTCCGCACCCTCCGCCGCCAGCTCCTCGTGGGCTTGAGCATCCGCGGCCGCAGCGGGCAGGTCTCCACCGAGGCCTTCCCCGAGGTCGCCCACCGGCGCCGCGCCGCGTAGCCGGCTCGAGATCAATCCCGCCAGTAGGTCGATTCGCGCGGGGCCCGGTAGGCGATCCCCATCTGTGGCGTCGCATAGAGGGTCTCCCCGGCGGCGAGGGATTCGACGCCGCCGATCACCATCCCCGAAGTCAGCAGCGTTCGCTCGACCGGAAAGGGCTCGCGGTTGTCGAGGACCAGATCCTCGATGTGGCGCGTGAGGGGATGGAAGAAGTCGGCCGTCGTCGCCCCATACTGCGGCATCGGCAGCTGCATCAGGCAGCTGACGATCTCGCCCGAGTCAGTCCGCAGGCCGGCGTAGGTGAAGTCGCGAAGCGGCCCCATGATCATCGTCGTCCGGAAGCCATCGCGGTGGTCGATGAGATACCCGGTCGAATCGGCCAGCGTCTTCCGCGCCCATTCAAACGTCACCGGCTCCGTCATCCAGCCCCCTTCAACCGGGAGATTGTGGCTGCGGTTGAGGGCCGCCACGATCAACCGGCGCGTGACGTCGCGATCGGCCCCGGCGAGTGCCTCCCAGAGCTTCGCGCCGCGGAGGGCATGGACCGAGCGGATCCCCACCTCGCCGCCACGGCGCCGCTCCGACATGCACTGCGCTGTCTCCAGGCCGTGGAAGTCGTAGCTGTCTACGCCGCCATAACACATGCAAACGCTCTCGAGGAGCGGGACATCCAGCGGCATGTCGATCGCCGGCTGGCGAACCGTGATCGGCAGCGACGAGCCGGCCAGGAACGGAAACCCGAGCCGGCGGGCATCGGCGACCATCTCGGCGCATTCGCCCCATTCGGTGGAGAGGTGCTTGTCGTTGAACACCGGCACCGACCGCCCCGAGTCTTCAAACACCTTGACGCATTCCTTGAACCACGCGTAGCGCGGATAGCGAGTTTGCCCCTTGTCGTTCTTCGGATAATCGCCATGCTCGGCGATGATCACAACGCCATCGACGGCCAGCTTGCCCGTGCCGAGGGTGAGCGCCTCGCGGACAGTGGGGAAGCTCTTCAAGCTGTAGCGCTCGATCCGCTGCCGGCCGAGATCGGGCTTTTTTTCTTTTCCATCCCCCTCCGGAAACTGCGCGATGTGGACCGCCGCCACGTCGAGCCTCGGCTCCTGCCAGCGCCCCTGCCAGGAATAGCCGCTAGCCAGCCGATCGAGGATGTGCTGCGTGTGGGAGTGCTCGAAGATCACCGTGCCGAGGACGGCGATCTTTTTTCTTCCGCCCGCGGTGACGGCGTCCGCCGCCACGAGCGTGCGCGGAGCGGCGACGGTGGCCATGAGGCCGGCCGCACCGGCAGCGAGGAGATCACGGCGGGAGACTCGCGACGGCAACAGCTGACCCATGCGGCACCTCGGGGAGTGGGGGGAGAAGAAGAGGAATCGGCGATGGTCAGACGACGGGCTCCGCAGCGGTGGCCGATGCGTCGGCCCGATCCTCCGGCCAGAGCAGTGCCCAGGCAGCGAGGGCGACGAGCGTCACGGCGCCTGCGGCGGCGATGCCGACCGAATAAGAATGCGTCTCGTCGGCGAGCCACCCGAAGAGTTTTTGGAAGCGGGCCGACGCCACCCAGCCGAAGAAGCTCGCGATT
Source organism: Planctomycetia bacterium (assembly GCA_037147115.1). Classification (GTDB taxonomy): domain Bacteria; phylum Planctomycetota; class Planctomycetia; order Pirellulales; family UBA1268; genus QWOP01. The sequence goes on from JBAWVV010000236.1 coordinate 3,420, forward strand.
CCGGTGACCAGGCCGATGTGGTGACGCGAGACATCCTGCGTGAAGGAATAGTAGATGGGGAACAGGCCGAGAGTCCCGGCCCCGGCGACGAGGAACAGGGTCAGGAGCAGCGGCCCCGCGGAAATCCAGGGCACCGCCGTCAGAGCCAGACAGAGAACGCAGCAGCAGGCCACGGTCGCCACGCGCGACCACTTCACCGTCCACCCCTTCCCGGCCAGCCGCCATGACAGCCAGCCGGCGGCGAGGCAGCCGACGTCGGCGACGGCGAACCAGGCAGCGTTGAACCACAGCGTCGTTGTCTCGCCATAGCCGTACTGCTTCTGGAGGATGAGAGGAATCCAGGCCCGGAGGATCTGCCACACGGTGTTGATGACCACCACCACCAGGAGCACGGCCGCCCAACGGCGGATGGTGTCGAGACCTGAGTCGACCGCTTCCCCGTTCCCATCCGCAGCTCCTCGGCGGGCGACGTGGAAGTCCTCGTTTCGCGTCGCGGCGAGCCAGCCGACGATCCAGACGATCCCCACCAGACCCACGACCTGGAAGCCGATCCGCCAACTCAACCCCTGCTGGACCATGATCCACCACATGAAAACCGGCGTGAGGATCGACCCCACCGATGTGCCGCTCTGGAGGACACCGTTGCCCATCGCCCTGCCGCGGGCCGTGAGCAGGAGCTGCGTCGTCTTGAGCGCACAGGGCCAGTGGGCCGCCTCGAAGAATCCCAGGACGGTCCGCAGGCGCAGCAGTTCGTCGTAGTCACGGGCCCAGCCGGTGGCGAATCCGACGAGAGACCAGGCAAGGAGCGCCGCCGGATAGAGCCAGCGGACGTTGACCCGGTCGGCGAGGAAACCGAAGAGGAGAGAACCGGCGGCGAAGGCGTATCCGAAGGAGGCCTCAATGGTGCCGTATTGCTCGTTGTTGAGGGAGAACTCCTCCATGACGCGTTTTGAGACGCTCGTCAGCGTCTGGCGATCCATGTAGTTAATCGCTGAGGCCGCCAGCAGCAGCCCGGCGATCAGCGCCACCCGGCGGGGCAGCTGCCCCGCGCCTGTTCCGATCCCGAGCATCCGTCAGCCCTCCCAGGAACGGCCGTCCCAGCGGAGCACCCGCTCGAGCCAGGCCTCCAGGTCGGCGGCGAACAGCGAAAACAGCAGCTCCCCCTTGGCGGAACTGGCACGCTGCGGCGAGCCGATGTGCCCGGGCACCGTCCGCTCCTTCGTGATCCAGCCCCGCGAGCCGGGGAGGAAGGCGTTGCCGAAGGGGACCGTCTCGAGGCGCTCGTGCGGCTTCACGAGGTGCGGGCTTGCCCGCAGCACCATCGATGTCTCCCATTCGCAGGCGTGCCCCATCTCCCGCTGCTCGAAATCCCCATCGTGTTCCCAGGGACGGGTGCCGAGCCCCCAGTAGGTCGTCATGAGGAGGAGGAGATCGTTTCGCGTGCGGTGGCGCTGCCGAACCTCGAAGATCGCCTGCTTGGCGGGGATGTCGTTGCCGCCGTGGCCATTGACGAGGACGATCCGTCGGAATCCGTGGACGAGGAAACACTCGACGAGGTCGTTGAGAAGATCGAGATAGACCCGTGGCGAGGCCGAGACGGTGCCGGCGAAGTCGAGGTGATGGTGCGAATTGCCGAGCCACTGGAGCGGCGCGAAGAGGACGCGATCGGCCATCCGCGCCGAGACGCGGGCGACGATCTCCCCGAGGAGAAGGCTGTCGGTGACAACCGGGAGATGATGCCCGTGCTGCTCGATCGCCGCCACCGGGATCACAACGGGGGTGTCTTTGGAAAGGGCCGACACCTCCGGCCATGTCATCTCGACGAGGTTCATGATCGTGCTCGCGTTCGAGGAAACGGACGGGGGGACGTCCACTCCCCGGGGCAGGACAGGCGCTGCGACCTGGCCGGGATCATTTCGCGGAGCCGGAGAGATCGCGGATGAAGATGTTCCGCCAGCGGATCTCGCCGCCGTGGGTCTGAAGCTGGATCGGCCCCTTTTCCGGCACCGACACGGCCCGGTCGTAGTAGTTTTCCATCCGGGCGTCGTCGACGACCTTCTGGTCGTTGAGCGACACCGTCACCTTGTCGCCGCGCATCACGATCCGGAAGCGGTTCCACTCGCCAAGCGGCTTGTCGGCCTTGACGAGCGGATCCTTGCCGGGAGCACCGGCGGAATTGTTCCACAGCCCCCCCGAGCCCTTCGCGAGGCCGAGATTCTGCGGGTCGGGAAGGCTCGAATCCCAGATCTGCACCTGGGGAACGCCGCGGAGATAGATCCCCGAATCGGCCTTCGGCACCGTCCGGTAATCGACGAGGAGTTCGAAGTCGCCGTAGTCCTTCTCGGTGGTGGCGTACGCCCCGAAGCCATCGTTGACCAGTTCGCCGTTCTCGACGTACCAGTGCGGCTTCTTGGTCGCGTCACTCACTTCGAGCATCGAGTTCTTCTGATCGGCAGCGGTCCACTTGCGGATCTGCTCCTTCCGCTCGTCGGCCGACATCGCCAAGAGTTTGCGGTGGTCGAAGGTCTCGCCTCCGCGCCAGCCGGCGAGGTCCTTGCCATTGAACAGCGCCGTGAATCCGGCCGGCGGCTCATCGGCGCTCACCGCGCCACTCGCCGCGAGCACCGCCGCCGCCACCACCGCGCCCAACAGAAGCCCGAAAATACGCCGATGCATGACCACCCCCTTCGACAACCAAGAGACCCTCGCCGCCACGGGCCGGTCCCGACGGCCCCGCATTTGGTCGATTCTGCCACGGCGGGAGCCTCTGCGGAAGGACGCCCCCCACGAACCGGGTTTCCCCTCGACCACCGATCGAGGGATACTGGTGGAGAGCTCCGGAACCTTCCGGGGCGTTTTCCTCCCGACAAGAGCCCAGTTTCGATGCACGCGGGACGCTGTCCACTTCCGATCGGGACCTTCGCCCTCCTCGCCCTCGTCTGGCTGCTGACCGCTGGTCAGGCCCAGGCCGCGGACGCCCCCCTCTCCTTCGAACGCGACATTCGTCCGATCCTCAGGGCTCACTGCTTCGACTGCCACGGGGCCGAGGATGCCTTCGAGGGGAATCTCGATCTGCGGCAGGTGCGCTCCATGGAGCGCGGCGGCGATTCCGGGCCGGCGATCGCGCGGGGGGACACCGAGGCGAGCCTGATCGTCGCGCGGATCCGTTCCGGCGAGATGCCCCCCTCGACGCTGAAAGTAAAGCCTGAGGAGCTGGCGATCCTCGAACGCTGGGTCGCCGCCGGGGCGCCGACGGCGCGATGCGGGGGAATTGATACACGTCAACCGGCCGACACATCGCCCGAATAAACTCACCGCCGCGGGCTTAAGCCATGCAACGGAGCGTGACATGAACGGCATGGACG
>JBAWVV010000237.1:0-6778 GCA_037147115.1 Planctomycetia bacterium
CGTCCCCGCATTCCTCCCCGTCCCTGCCTGCCCCGTTCTCCTGCCGCAGCCCATGACGAACGTCCCTGCCGCCAGCCCGCCCGACGGGGGATCGATCGACCTGTCGGTCCAGCTCGGTCGCCTCCGCCTCCCGAATCCGATCCTCGTGGCGTCGGGAACCTTCGGGTACGCCAAGGAGATGGTCGATTTCGTCGATCTGCACCGGCTCGGGGGGATTGTCCCGAAGACGATCACGCCGCTCCCCCGGGCGGGTAACGTTCCCTGGCGGACAATCGAGACCTCCGCGGGGCTTCTCAACTCGATCGGCCTCGACAACGACGGCGTGGACGCCTTCCTCCGCCAGCAACTCCCCTTCCTCCTCGGCTGTGCCGCCCCGGTGATCGTGAGCATCTCAGGGGCCGACCAGCGCGAGTTCGTCCAGGTGGCCGACCGCCTCGAGGGCGTGCCGGGGATCGCGGCCCTTGAGCTCAACATCTCCTGTCCGAACGTCAGCCACGGCGTCGATCTGGGGACCGATCCGGCGGCCTGCCGGAGTGTTGTCGCGGGGGTCCGCGGCGTGACAGGTCTCCCGGTCATCGCCAAGCTGACGCCGAACGTGACGAGCATCGCCGACGTCGCCCGGGGGGCGAGGGATGGCGGCGCCGATGCCCTCACGGTGATCAACACCTGCCAGGGGATGGCCGTCGACTGGCGGCGGCGGAAACCGCTGTTGGGCAACGTCATCGGTGGCCTGTCTGGGCCGGCGATCAAACCGATCGCCCTCCGCTGCGTCTACCAGGTCCGCCGGGCCGTCGACACTCCGATCATCGGCGTCGGGGGGATCATGACGATCGACGATGTGATGGAATTTCTCGTCACCGGCGCTAGCGCCGTCCAGATCGGGACGGCGAGCTTCGCCGAGCCCCGCTCCTCGATGAGGCTCCTCGACGCCCGCCCGGCGGCGCTCGCCGAAGCGGGGGTGACGCGCGCCGCCGACCTCGTGGGAACGCTCCGGCTCCCTACCGCCACCGCCCCCGCCAAACCCCACTGATCCCTCCCCAAAGACACCAGACACCAAGGCCGGAAGCCTCACCGATGAGCGACGAAGCACCGACGAAGCCCCCCCGCCCCCAGCCGCCGACGCGGGTGCTTTCCGGGATCCAACCCACCGGCCGCTTCCACTGGGGGAATTACTTCGGCGCCATCCGCCAGTACATCGAACTGCAGACATCGGGGGAGTCGTACTTTTTTCTCGCTGATCTCCATGCCCTGACGACCGTCCGCGAGCCCGAGCGGCTCCGTGGCTTCGTCCGTGACGCGGCCCTCGATCTGGTGGCCCTCGGCCTCGACCCCGACCACGCGGCGCTGTTCGTGCAGTCGGACGTGCCGGAGGTCACCGAGCTGACCTGGCTGCTGATGACAGTCACCCCGATGGGGCTCCTCGAGCGCTGCCATGCCTACAAGGATAAGAAGTCGCGCGGCATGGCGGCCGACGCGGGGCTCTTCACCTACCCCGTGCTGATGAGCGCCGACATCCTCGCCTACGACGCCACCATCGTCCCCGTCGGGGAGGATCAGGTGCAGCACATCGAGGTCTGCCGTGATCTCGCCGGCACGTTCAACCACCTCTACGGCGAGGTGTTCACGTTTCCCAAGCCCCGGCTCGTCGCGGCCGGCTCCCGCGTTCCGGGCACCGACGGCCAGAAGATGTCGAAGAGCTACGAGAACACGATCGAGGTCTTCGAGGAGCCGGGGGCCCAGAAGAAGAAGATCATGCGGATCACGACCGATTCTCGTCCTCTTGAAATGCCGAAGGAACCGGAGGGGGATCACCTCTTCGATCTCTTTGCCCTCTTCGCCCCCGCGGCCGAGCGCGAGGCGATGGCCGCGCTTTACCGGCGCGGAGGCTTCGGCTACGGCGACGTTAAAAAGGCGCTCCTGGCGGCGGCGGCCGACTTCTTCGCCGACGCCCGGCGCCGCCGGGCCGAGCTCGCCGCCGACCCCGGCACGATCGATGCGATCCTCGCCCGGGGGGCCGAGCGGGCCCGGGCGAAGGCGGGCGACGTGCTCGCCAGGGCGAAGCGGGCCTGCGGCCTCTCCCGGCTGCCGGGCAAGCCTGCCGGGGGGAAGGCATGAACGTCCTCGGCATCGGCACCGACATCACCGAATGCCTGCGGATCGCGCAGATGATCGAGCGCCACGGTGAGCTGTTCGTGGGCCGCGTCTACACCCCGGCCGAGATCGAATACTGCCGCAGCCGCAAGCAGGCGACCCAGCACTTTGCCGGGCGGTGGGCGGCGAAGGAGGCGATTCTGAAGGCCCTCGGAACCGGCTGGCGCCGGGGGATCAGCTGGCGCGACATCGAGGTCATCAACGCCCCTGGCGGCCGCCCCCGGGCGACGCTCTTCGGCGGGGCGGCGGATGTCGCCGAGCACCTCGGCATCGCCTGCGTGCTCGTGAGCATCTCCCACTGCCGATCCCACGCCACGGCCTACGCGATGGCCCTCGACGATCTCCCCTCGACCTTCGAGGATCCGGACGACGACGACGACGACGACAACTGAGGGCCGTGGGCCGTGGGCCATCAGCCGGCGAACGGCTGGAGCTCAGCGACGCCTCCCTCCATTGTCAGCATGGCGATGGGAGTGCCGTCGGCCACCGGCGTGAAGCCGTCGCGGCGCGTCAGGGCCAGGGCCGTTCGCCCTGCGAGCAGCGTTTGGAGGGCCTTGGTCAGCTCCTTCTGCCGCGGCTCCGGGAGCTTCGTGAAGGTCTCCCGGCCGCGGCACTTCGGGAAGGCCTGGCAGCCAAGCCACGGCCCGCGCTTGCCGTCACGCAGATTCATCATGGCGCCGCACTTCTGGCAGGCGATGTCGGTGACCAGCGGCGGCGGCGAGGGGAACTTGATGTTCCCCTTCTTGTCGAGATTCAGAATGAAGGGAGGGGGCTCGGCCGCAGCCGCCTCTTGGGCCTTCTTCCCCTTCGGCTTCACCGGTCGCGGCTTGTCCTCGACGAGGAAGTCTCCAAACCGGCCCGTTCGCTTGACCATCGCCACGCCCGCCGGCGAGAGGAGATCGATCTGTTCGGGGAGGAGTGGACGCCGCTGCCGATCGACCGGCATGGCGAAGCTGCAGGCCGGGCGCGTCTTCGGCTTGGCCATCCGCTTCGGGGCCTTTTTCCCCTTCGTGGCCGGCGGGGCTGTTGGTTCCTCGACGATCTTTTCGTTGTAGCCGGAGCAGGAGAGAAACTCCCCCTTCCCGCCGAGCCGGTATTCGAGCCGGCGGCCGCACTGCGGGCAGCCGTAGGGGGAGGGATCGGCTTTCGCCTTCTCATGCTCCTGCTCGAGGGCCTCGTCGAGCTTCGGCGACAGTTCGTCGTGAAACTCGTGGAGCATGTCGGTCCACTTTTTCGTTCCCTGCGCGACCTGGTCGAGCTCCCGCTCGATCTCGCGCGTGTAGCCGATCTCAATGAATTGGTCGTGGAACCCGCGCTTCAGGAAGCCGGTCACCGCCTCACCGATGGCCGTGGCATGAAAGCGGCGTTCCTGCTGGATGACGTAGCCCCGGTTCTCGATGACGTTGATGATGCTGGCGTAGGTCGAGGGGCGGCCGATCCCCTCCTCTTCCATCTTTTTGACGAGCGTTGCCTCGGTGTACCGCGGGGGCGGCGACTGGAACTTCTGCCGCGGGTCGATCGAGAATGGCGCGAGCTTCGTCCCCTTTTCGAAGTCGGGGAGGACTTGGTCACCGTCGTCCTTCGGCGTGCCGCTGACGCGGTAAAAGCCGTCGAACCGCAGCACCCGGCCGTTGGCCTTGAAGACGGCGCCGCTGTCGCGGTCGCTGCGGCGCATGCGGACGCTCGTTGAATCCCACTCGGCATCGGTCGCCTGGCAGGCGACGAAGCTCTGCCAGATCAGCCGGTAGAGCTTGGACTGCTCGTCGGTGAGGGCCGCGGCGATCGAGTCGGGATCGCGGAAGGCGTCGGTCGGACGGATCGCCTCGTGGGCTTCCTGCGCGCTCTCGTTGGAGCTGGTGTAGGTGCGAGGCTTGTCGGGGACATAGGCTGCGCCGTGACGCTCCTGGAGATAGCGGCGCGCCATCTCGATCGCCTCGCGGGAGAGGTTCGTCGAGTCGGTGCGCATGTAGGTGATCAGCCCCACCCGTCCCTCGTCGGGGAGATCGATCCCTTCGTAGAGTTGCTGGGCGATCCGCATCGTCCGGTCGGTCGACATTCCCAGCCGGGAGCTCGCCGCCTGCTGGAGGGTGCTGGTGATGAAGGGGGGATAGGGGCGGGAGCGCGTCCGGGTGACGTCGATCGACTCGACGGTGTAGCGGGCTTTGGGATCGGGGCGCCCCTGGAGGCGGATGACGTTCTTCCCGCGGCCCTTGGCGGCGGCTTCGGTGACCCGGACGACTTCGATGTCGAGGAGGCCGGCGGCCTTAGCGGCGGCCTCGACGGCGCCGGAGAGATCCTCCGTCGAGGTGTTCTCCGCCTTGATGGCCAGCGACCTGCCGCCCACCTCGACGAGGTCGCATTCGAGCGAGCGGTGGTCGGCGAGCCAGGCGGTGCGCTCGCGCACCAGCGGCGCCTTCCCCTTTTCGTCGCGGCGGGCCAGGAAGGCGGTCCAGGCCTCGTGGAGGGCCGGCGCCGCCTCGACATCGAAGGCCAGCCCGGCGGTGATCTCCCAGGACTCCGCCGGCGTGAAGGCCCGGATCTCCTGCTCGCGCTCGACGACGATCCGGGTGGCGACACTCTGGACGCGGCCGGCGGAGAGCCCGCCGGCGACTTTCTTCCAGAGGATCGGCGACACCTGGTATCCGACGATTCGGTCGACGATCCGGCGGGCCTGCTGGGCCTCGACGCGCGGCATGTTGATGGCGCGGGGATTTTGGAAGGCCCGTTGAATCTCCGCTTTCGTGATCGAGTCGAAGGTCACCCGCTTCGCGCGAAGCGGATCGACGTCGAGGACCTGCGTGAGGTGCCAGGCGATCGCCTCTCCCTCCCGATCCAAGTCGGTGGCAAACCAGATCTCGGCAGCGTCCTTGGCGAGTTTGCGGAGCTCGGAAACCTTCTTCTTCTTGCCTTCGTCGATCTCGTAGGTGGGGGCGAAGTCGTGGTCGAGATCGACCCCGGGAACGGGCTGCTTCGAGCCCTTTGGGGCTTTGCTGGGGAGGTCGCGGATGTGGCCGATCGAGGCCTCGACGACGAAACCGGGGCCGAGATACTTGCCGATCGTCTTCGCCTTCGCCGGGCTCTCGACGATCACCAGTTGATAGCCCCCCCGGGCCTTTGACTGGCTCGCGGCGGAGGAGGAGGAGGCTTTGCGCCGCGTCGGGGAGGTTTTCTTGGCCATGCTGGGATTCGTCTGACGCGGCGGGCTGGGAAGAAGGGAAGCAGGGTGGTCGGAGGCCGGACGGGGATAAAACGGGGCTGTTGTGCAGGGCACCGAGAGGCTCGACAGCATACGCCGGTCGGCGGTCCGCGGCCGGGAAGCGACTCGGGATTGGCGCAAACCGACACACCCCTACAATTTGCGGCCTGTTCCATTCGGGGAGCAGAGACAGCGTTACCCTCCCTCCTCTTTCCTTGTCAAGGCTCGGCGGTTTTCCCCCGCCTGAGATCAGGCAGTGCCATGGCTGGCTTCGGCATCTTCCGCACCTATCAGAAGGCCTCGATGGTGGCCCTCGCCATCCTCGCCATGCTGGCGTTCTTCGTCCTCCCTCCGCTGCTCCAGTACGGCGGGCAGTCGGCCTCCTTGGCCGATACGCCGGTGGCCACCTGGAACGGGGGCGAAGTGCGGGAGAAGGGGCTCGACCGGGCCGTGATGATGAAGTTTGTCGTCAATCGCTTCCTCCAAGAGGCGGCGATGGCTGCCGGCCGCGACCCGGCCCAGGCGAGCCGGTTTGACGTCGATGAGCGGTCGGTCGTGACCATGATGCTCCTGGCGGAGGAGGCGAAGAAAAACGGGATCGTCGTCAGCGACGCGGCGATCAACGACTTTCTCGCCAAGGAGACCAACGGTCAGGTCGGTGCCGACCAGTTCGAACAGATCATGGGGGGGCTGCGGGCCGGCGGGAGTGGGGTCTCGCAACACGATCTCTTCGAGGCCCTGCGGCAGGAATTGCTCGCCCAAAACATGCTCCTGCTTCTCCAGCGTGGGTTGTTCGGCAATCCCCCCGGCCTCCGCTGGGACTACTTCCGGCGGTTGACGCAGTCGGCCACGGCGGAGGTCGTGCCAGTCGACGTCCGGAGTGTGAGTGCGGAGGTCGGTCTCCCCTCCGCAGCGGTCCTGAAGGCGTTCTTCGAGAAGCATAAGGAGGATCTCCCCGATCCCCGCAGCGAGAAGCCCGGGTTCCGCGAGCCGCATCGGGCGCAGGTTGAGTACCTCGTCGCCAAGCGTGGGGCATTTGTCGACGAAATCTCGAAGGAGATCACCGACGCCGAGATTGCCGACTACTACGAGAAGAACAAGACGACGCAGTTCCGCGCCCGACCCGGTGCCACTCCCCCGGCCGATCCAACGGTCGGCTCCGGTGCCGCCAGCAGCGAGCAGTCCGAGGGGAAAGCGCCCGCCGCCGAGCCGCAGCCCCCGGCGACCGAGCCGCAGGCCCCGGCCGAGTCAACGCCTCCAGCTACGGAGCCGCCCGCCGCCGTCGAACCGGCGACACCGCCGGCCGCCGAGCCGGCTGCCCCCCCAGCCACCGAACCTCCAGCCGAGCCGGCCGCCGAGCCGGCACCGGCCGAGAATCCGGCCGAGAATCCGGCCGAGGGGAGCGGCGCGGCTCTGCCTAGGTCCCCGTTC
>JBAWVV010000238.1:0-6762 GCA_037147115.1 Planctomycetia bacterium
ACGCCACTGCGGCCAGCGCCGGCTGACGCCGCGAGATCCCGGCGCCGACGGCGCCGAGCGCGGCGGCCACCGCACCCGCGCCCAGCACCGCACGGACCACCATCGCCACATCGGGCACGGCGTCAGTCCCGCTGGGCAGCGCAGTCGATGACGATGATCGCCTCGTCGCCGATGTTGCCGATCTGCCCCTTGTCGAAGTTGAAGTCGCTCCGCTTGAGCTTCAGCTCGGTGCCGAAGCCGACGCGTTTCTTCCCCATCGCCTCGATCTCCTTGCCGCCGACGAGCGTGAGCGTCACCGGCTTGGTGACCCCGTGCATCGTGAAGGTGCCAGCCACCTCGTAGCCGTCGGGAATTGCCTTCACGGCCGTGCTGCGGAACTCGATCGTCGGAAACTGCTTGGTGTCGAAGTAGTCGGGCTGACGGAGATGCTCGTCGCGCGCGGCATTGGCGGTGTCGACACTGTCGGCCTTGATCGTCAGGGAGAAGGTCGACTTCGAGGGATCCTTGCGGTCGAGGGAGAACTTCCCGGAGACGTCGTTGAAGCGCCCCTGGATCCAGCTGATGTCGAGGAAGCGAGCCTTGAAGCCGACCGACGAATGGACGAGATCGTAGTCGTAGTCGTCGGCAGCGTGGAGCGATCCGGCGGCAAGGGCGAAGACGATGGCCAACAGGGCAGGGAAGCGGGGCATGAGAAGACTCCTCGGACGGGAATGGAACTCGCGGGGCGGTCGACAGGGGCAGCGTGCCCCATCCGATCCGGTCGCCCCCAACGGGGCGGAGCATACCATCCCAACGGCTCCTCGGGCGGGCGCCGTGCCGTCACCCGGCCGGCGGCGAATCGAGGGCGGCGTCGAGAAACAACCCCCGGTTGGCGCCGAGCACGGCCACCGAACGCGACACCTCCAGGGCGTGAGCATAGGCGGCCACCGCGGCGGCCCGCCGCGCCGCCGGATCGCGGGCGGCGGCCGACTCGAGGACGTCGACAAAAGCCTCTGGCGTCTCGAGCGGGCGGACCCACCCCGAGCCTCGGGCGTCGAGATCCTGCCAGGGTGTCCGGTCGCTGACCAAGACCGGCACCCCAGCCGCCAGCGACTCGAAGATCACATGCCCGAAGTTCTCGCCGCGGGTCGGGAGGAGGAAGAGATCGTGCCGCGCGATCGTCGCACGGACCTGATCGGGGGTCACCTCCCCCTTCCAGGCAATCCGGCAACCGGCCGGCGTTGCCGCGATCAACGGCTGGCATGTCTCCCAGTAGGCCCGGTCTTCGATCGGGCCATAGATCGAAAACTCCACCGGACAGCGAAGCCGGAGCATGACCTCGATCGCGTAGCGCACGTTCTTCATCGGACTGATCCGCGCCAGCAGGCAGACCCGCAGCGGCCCCTCCGGCCGGGGCGTCGCCGGCGGCGGGATGTCCGCAAGCCGTTCGGTGAGATCGGTGGCGACGCGGATGTCGGCGGCGCTGCCCCCCATGGCGCGACGGATGTCGTCCCGCTCGAAGTCGCTCGACGCCTGCCAGGTCAGCCCCGAATGGAGCCCGGTAAGCCTGGCGGCAAAGCGGAATACCCGCTTCTTCGGCGCCTTGATCCGCAGGGCACTCGGGGCGAACTCGCCGCGCGGCGCGAGCACCCAGCGGAGCCCCGGGGCCGTCCAGCCGAGCCGGCGCACGACCAGCGGCAGGATCGAGAACGACGGGTCGAGGAAGCTGTTGAGATAGACCGTGTCGGGCCCAACCTCCCGGATCAGGCGGGCCACGGCCGACAGGCTGCGGTCGGTGGAGGATCCGTAGAACACCGGCGTCCCGTCGACATCGCACCATCGCCCGAGAGGCACTCCGGCGAGCGCCTCCCGCGATCCCAGATCGTGGTTGCGGGTGAAGATCCGGAAGTCGACCTCGTCACCGAGCTGATCGACCATGTTGAGGAGCGTCCGCAACGGCCCACCAGAGCGGAACGCAGGCCGATAGTAGCCGGCGAAGACGAGGACGACCGGTCGGCGTGGAAGCGGTTTCATCGTCCCGATCGGTCTCGCGGCGGAGGCGGTCGCAGCTGGCGTTCACGAGGCGATGGACGCAGCAGGAATCCGTGCCGCCCTGTTCTTACCCCGATCGGTTCGGCATCGTACCAGCCCCGCAGTGGTCGATCACACCGAGGGCCGCAGGGCGGCGTGAAGGATCTCCACCGGATGGAGGGCGGTGCGGCCGGTGCCATCCTTGATCTGGTGCCGGCAGCTCGTCCCCGGGGCGGCGATCAACACGTCGGCCGCGGCGGCCCGCACTGCCGGGAAGAGAACGAGCTCCCCGATCTGCATCGAGACGTCGAAGTGCTCACGCTCGTAGCCGAACGATCCGGCCATGCCGCAGCAGCCGCTGGGGATCGGCTCGACGACGTAGTTCCGCGGAATCGACAGGGCCGCCACCGTCGGCTGGATCGAGGCGAGCGCCTTCTGATGGCAGTGCCCATGGAGGCGGATCGTGCGTGGCTCGTCGGTGAAGGAATCCGGGCCGATCCGCCCGGCTGCCAGCTCACGGGCGAGAAATTCATCAATCAGCAGCGCCCTCCCAGCTAGCCGCTGTGCGGCGGGAATCATGTCGCGCGGGACGAGATCGGGCACCTCGTCGCGGAAGCCGAGGATCGCCGACGGCTCAATCCCCACCAGGGGCGCCTCGTCGGTGATGATTGGATCGAGCCGGCGGACGTTCTCGATGGCCAGGCCCCGGGCCTCACGCAGCAGTCCCTTGGAGATCTGTGGCCGGCCGCTGGCGACATGGTCGGGGATCACCACCTCGTAGCCGAGACGTTCGAGGAGCTCGACGGCGCGGATGCCGACCGGCGCATCGAGGGTGTCGGTAAACTCATCGCAGAAGAGGTGAACGCGACCGAGCCTGCCGGGATGCCGAGGCCCACTCCGCATCCAGCGGGAGAGCGTCGTCCCATGGACGCACGGGAGCGACCGGCCCGCCGCGAACCCCATCCCCCACTTGAGCAGCCCCGAGATCCCCGGGGTGGTGACGAGGGTGTTGTAGAGCCAAGGGACTCGCGCCGCCCATTGCATCGCCTGCCCCGTGTTGGCGATCAGTCTGGTGCGCAGTGGGACACCGTGGGCGTCGATCCAGTGCTGCTCCCATTCGCTCTTGAGCCGCGCCATGTCGACGTTCGATGGGCACTCGCTCTTGCAGCCCTTGCAGGAGAGGCACAGATCCATCACCTCGGCGAGCTCGGGCGTCGTCCAGGGATTGGCCCCCGGGCTCCCGACCGTCGACGCGAGCGCCTGGCGGAGGACATTGGCCCGGGCCCGGGTCGTATCTTTCTCGTCGCGCGTCGCCATGTAGCTGGGGCACATCGTTCCCCCCATCTCGGCCGACTTGCGGCACTGGCCGACGCCGCCACACTTCTCCGCCGCGCGCAGCACCCCCTGCACGGCGTCAAAATTAAACACCGTCTCGTGGATCGGCTCCGGTTCCCCCGGCACGATCCGCAGCTGCGTGTCCATCGGGACGGTGTCGACGATCTTGCCGGGATTGAGGATCCCCCGCGGATCGAACAGCCGCTTCACGCGGACGAGATGCTCGAAGCAGGCGTCGCCGACCATCGTGCGGATGAACTCGCCGCGGAGCCTGCCGTCGCCATGCTCGCCGCTGAGAGAGCCGCGGTATTTCTTGACGAGGTGCGCGACGTCGGTGGCGACGTCGCGGAACATCTTCAAGCCCTCGACCGTGCGGAGATCGAACAGCGGCCGGAGATGGAGCTCGCCGGCACCGGCGTGGGCATAGTGGATGCAATCGATGCCGTACTTCTCCGCCAGGAGCCGGTCGAAGTCGGCGATGTAGGCGGGGAGATCGTCGATGGCGACGGCGGTGTCCTCGACGATCTCGCGTGGCTTCTTGTCGCCGGGGATGTTCTGCACGAGGCCCTGCCCGGCCCGGCGCAGCTCCCACACCTTGTTGGCGTCGTTGCCGAAGAGGCGCGGATAGGAATGGCCGATGCCTGCCGAGGCAAGCGCCCGCTCGGTGGTCGCAAGCGCCCGCTCGATCGCCCCCCGATCGGCATGGCGGATCTCGACGACGAGAATGGCGCCGGGATCACCGACGACGAAGCTCCGGTTGCGCGTCTGCTCGGCGTTGTCCTTGGTGCACTCGAGGATCTTCCGATCGATCAGCTCGCAGCCGGAGAGCACACCCCCTTCCGCCGCCGCCGCGGCTTTTCCCTCGTGCATGACGACGACGGCCCCACGGAGAGCCTCGTCGACACTCGTGCAGTGCGCCACGAGCAGCCCCCCCGGCGCCGGCAACTCGATCAGCCCGAGTTCGAACTCCACCCCGACAAACAGCGTTCCCTCCGAGCCGGCGATAAGTTTGCAGGCGTTGAAGGGATGGGAGCTCGCCGGGTCGAAGCAGTCGGCGTTCATGAGGGCGTCGAGGGCGTAGCCGGTGTTGCGCCGGGTGACGGCGGCCTTGGGAAAGCTCCGCTCCACCTCGGCCCGCACGGCTGCATCGCCAAGAAGATCGCGGAGCCCCTGGTGGATCCTGGTCTCGAGCGAGTCGGGGCCGGCACACTTCGCCGCGAACTCAGGCTCAGACTCTGCCGCGAAGGTCACCTCCGAGCCGTCGGCAAGGAACCCACGGGCGGCGCGAAGATGGTCGCGCGTCGACCCCCAGGCGATCGAGTTTGAGCCACAGGAGTTGTTCCCCACCATCCCGCCGATCATCGCCCACGAGGCGGTCGACGTCTCGGGGCCGAAGTACAAGCCATGGGGGGCGAGGGCCTGGTTGAGGGCATTGCGGACCACGCCCGGCTGGACGCGCACCGTGCGCCGCTCGACGTCGATTGCCACGATCTTGTTCATGTGGCGTCCGGTATCGACGACGATCCCCCCTCCAACCACCTGGCCGGCGAGCGACGTGCCAGCGCCGCGGGGAATGATCCCCACCCCCTCGGCCGCGGCGAAGCGAACGATCGCGCCGACATCGGCGTCGCTGCGGGGCAGCGCCACCGCCAGCGGCCGCTCCTGGTATTCGGAGGCATCCGTGGCGTAGATCTTCCGCGTCGTATCATCGACGAGCAGTTCGCCGTCGAGGCGCGCGGCGAGCGCCGCCAGACGCTCCTGCAGTCGGGGATCATGCCGGGGACGATCGGCGCCAGGATTCTGCTCGCTCGACACGCGGTGGCTCATGGCTGGCTACGAGAGGGAAAACGTGGACGAAGGATTCCGATGCCGTCATGGTAGCCTTTTCCAGAGCCCTTTTCGGACATCCCCCCCGCCTCCCGCCGGATCACCATGTCGATCCCTCCAGCCGAACTCCCGCCGGTTGAGATTCGCCGCCTCGGCGCCGTCACCGTGGCGACGCTCCTCGACAAGCGGGTGCTCGGGGCCCGGGCCAGCGCCATGTTCGACGACCACCTCCTGCCGGAGGCCGATAGCCTCGGCGGCGACGGTCTTGTCCTCGACTTCTCCCGTGTCACCTATTTCGGGAGCGACTCGTTCGGCCGCCTCGTCGAACTCGCCGGACGGGTCGACCGTGCCCACGGGTGGTTGACGCTGTGCCATGTCGACACGAAGATCCGCGATGTGTTCCGCGTCACCCGGCTCGACACGAAGTTCGACATCGTCGACGACCTCGTCACGGCGATCGGCTCGAACCGGCCAGCCGAACCGGGCTGAACGACGATGGCCCGAGAAATCCAACGCTCGCTGTTCGCCGACCCGCCACCGGAATCCCCGCTGGCCCGCCCCCCGCAGCCCGAGCCGGTCGCGCCGGTCGTGGTCGCCGCAGACATCCACGCCCTTGCCTCCCGGCTCCCGCCGCGCATCCATCTCGGCACGTCGAGCTGGTCGTTCCCCGGCTGGACGGGCCTCGTTTACGCGCCGCGCGATGGCAAGCCGGAGAGCGAGCAGCGTCTGGCGCGCGGGGGCCTGGCTGCCTACGCACGGCATCCCCTCTTCGGAAGCGTGAGCCTCGACCGCACCTTCTACGCGCCGCTGCTTGCCAACGAATACGCCGCCTATGCCGCGGCGGTGCCCGACACGTTTCGGTTCGTGGTCAAGGCGCCGGCGGCGATCACCGATCCTTTCAAACGCGGCGGCAATTCCGGTCTTGTTCGTGGCGACAATCCCACGTTCCTCGACGCCACCACCGCAGCGGCGGTCTGTGTCGCCCCGGCGGTCGCCGGCTTGGGGGCGAAACTTGGGGCGATCGTGTTTCAGTTTCCTCCCTTGGGAAGAGCGCTCCTCACCGACGTGCCGCGGCTTGTCGCCCGCCTCGTGGCCTTCGTGGCGGCGCTGCCAAGGCCGCGTACCGACGGCCTCCCGCACGGGCCGGCGATCGCACTCGAGATCCGCGATCCGGCGCTGGTCTGCGAAGCGTTGGCGGCGGGCCTTGTCGATGGTGGCGCCATCCCGTGCCTCGCAGCGCACGCCCGAATGCCGCCGCTGGAGACGCAAGCCGAAGTCTGGCGGCTCGATCGCTTTCCCCTCGCGAGCCCGCTCGTCGTCCGCTGGAATCTCCATGCTGGAAAGGAATACGAGGGGGCGAAACAGGAATACTTCCCCTTCGACCGGCTCGTTGAAGAGGATCTCCAGACCCGCGACGCTCTCGCCCGGCTCGTCCGCACCGAGGCACGCTCGGGGCGGACGGTTCTCGTGACGATCAACAACAAGGCAGAGGGCTCGGCGCCTTGGAGCGTCTGCCGCCTTGCCGAGGCAATCGAAGGCCACAGTTGACCGCGTCTGCGAGTCAGTCGCCGGGAAGAAAGACCCACAGCG
>JBAWVV010000239.1:0-6712 GCA_037147115.1 Planctomycetia bacterium
ATCGGCCCGTGGTACGGCCAGTTTCGCTGGAACACCGGCAAGAAGGATGGCGGCAGCGCGCTGCTGACTGCCGGCTGCCATGCCCTCGACGCACTGTTGCTGTTGATGGGAGGGGAGGTGGAGAGCGTCACGAGCTTGTCGACGAAGTCGTCAAGCGAAGTCTTTGCCCCCTACGAATACGACACTTCGAGTGTCACCCTCCTCCAGTTCAAGGGAGGCGCGGTCGGCAAGTCGGCGGCGATCGTCGACTGCCTCCAGCCCTACTACTTCCACACGCATCTGGTGGGGAGCGAGGGGAGCCTCCTCGACAACCGCTTCCATTCGCAGAAGCTCCACACCGACCGGCATGCCTGGAGCACGCTGGCGATGAAGCTCCTCGATTCTGGTGACGTCAGCGATCATCCTTACCAGGCGCAGTTCCAAGCCTTCTTCGACGCCCTCGACGCCGGGGTCGAGATGCCGCTGACGAGTTTCCCCGAGGCCGCGAAGACCTTCGACGTGATCTTCGCCGCCGATCAGAGCGCCGCTGAGGGGGGCCGTCCCGTCCGGCTCGCCTGACACTTTTCCCGTCCCCCTCCACGACACGACCTCCCGACCAGATCACGCCCCGCAGAGGATCCAGCCCATGAATTGCCCCGCGCTTTCCCCCCTCCTGCGCCGCGTCGTCGCGGCGGCACTGGTGCTCCTGCTGGCCACCAGCGCCCCACTGACGGCGAGGGTATCGGCTCAGGAACGGGCCCCGGCCGCCGCCGATCGGGAAGGGGCTCTGGAGGCCGCTGCTGACGCCCGCGTCGCGGCCCTCGTGGCGGGGGATGTCGCCGCCCTCGGGGCAATCCTCTCCGACGACCTCCACTACATCCATTCCAATGGGGTGGCCGACACGAAGGAGCAGTTCCTGGCCAACCTCGTTTCCGGCAAGACGAAGTATGTCGACTACGTGCCGGGGGAGCGGTCGTGGCGGTTTCCGACCCCGGGGGTGGCGCTCGAGTCAGGAAAGGCACGGATCAAGGTCGTCAACGACACCGGACCGATGACGGTTCATCTCTCGTATCTCGCCACCTGGCGCGAGGAGAACGGCCAGTGGCGGTTTCTCGCCTGGCAGTCGGCTCGGCTTCCGCAGCCGACGACGCCGGCCGGCTTCACGGCGCTGTTCAACGGGAGCGACCTCTCCGGCTGGCGCGGACGGCCCCACTTCGATCCGGCCGCCGAGGCGGCGCTCGCTCCCGAGGAACGCTCTGCGAAGCAGGCGGAGTGGGATGCCGACATGGCGCAGCACTGGAAGGTGGAGGGAGGAGAGATCGTCAGCGACGGTCACGGCGTGTTCCTCACGACCGATCGTGACTACGGCGACTTCGAGTTGCACCTCGAGTGGATGCTTCCCGAATCGGGTGCCGACAGCGGCATCTATCTGCGCGGCAATCCCCAGGTGCAGATCTGGGATCCGGACTGCGAGCGTGACTTCCAGCATGGCAATCAAAAGGGCTCCGGGGGGCTGTGGAACAACCCCGCCGACAGCCCCGGCAAGTGGCCGCTGGAGCGCGCTGACAGCCCGACGGGAGCGTGGAACACGACGAGAGTCCGGATGCAGGGGGAGCATGTCACCGTGATTCTGAACGACCGCGTCGTCGTCGACGACGCCCGACTCGCAAACTTTTTCGCCGCCGGCACGCCGCTGCCGGAGAGGGGGCCGATTCAGATCCAGACGCACGGCGCACCGATGCGCGTCCGCAACGTCGCCGTCCGCGAGCTCTCCACGCTCGAGGGGACCGGCCCGGGCTGGCGCGATCTGACGGGCGAGGAGTTTGAAAACGTCAATGGCGAGCCCGACACGTGGACCTGGAAAGATGGTGGCGTTCACTGCACCGGTCGGCCGGTCGGCGTTATCAAGACGAAGCAGCCGGTGAAGAATCTCGAGATGTCGCTCGAGTGGCGCCACCTCACGAAGGGGGGCAACTCGGGCGTGTTCCTGTGGGCCCCCGCCACCGTCCTCGAAAATCTCAAGCCGGGGGCCCTCCCGCCGGGCGGGATCGAGGTCCAAGTGCTCGACCATGGCTACGCCGAGGAATACCAGCGGTCGACAGGGAAGAAGTCGGATTGGTTCACGACCGATGGCGACGTCTTCCCGGTCGGGAGCTCCGACATGACACCGTTCCCCCCTGCGGCCCCTGGCGGCAAGCGGAGCTTCCCCACCGCCAGTCACTCCCGAGGATCCCCCGAATGGAATCATTACTACATCCGCGCCATCGACGGTGAAGTGCGGCTGTGGGTCAATGGCCATGAGGTGTCAGGGGGCACCGATTGCAAGCCGGCGGAGGGCTTTTTGTGCCTGGAGTCGGAGGGGGCGCCGGTCGAGTTCCGCCGGCTGCGGATCCGCCATCTGCCGTAGGCGAACCTCGACTGGCACCGATCGGGATTGCGACGATAATTCGAGGCTCGTCATCCTCGAGGAGTCTTCGCCGTGTCGGTTCGTTCGCCCCTCATCGCCTTTTCTGTCCTTCTTGCCCTCCTGGCCGGAGCCACGGCGCTGGCCGTCCCTGGTGGGCACCCGATCCCGGCGCCGAAGAAGCCGATCGTCGCCGACAAGTCGGATGAGCCGGTGACGGCGGCGGCCGCGTTCGGGATGCGGGAGGGGTTTGAGGCCCGGCTGTTTGCCGCCGAGCCCGCTGTCGCCAATCCGGTGGCCTTCTCGGTCGACGAGAAGGGGCGCGTGTTCGTCTGCGAGACGTTCAGGCAGGGGCGCGCGGTCAACGACAACCGCGGCCACGACGACGCGTGGGTCAATGCCGATCTCGCCGCGCAGTCGATCGAGGATCGCGATGCGTTCTACCGCCGCCTCCTCGACGCAGCGACGGTGGCCGAGTGGGAGCGCGATGACGACCGGGTGCGGAGGCTCGTCGACACCGACGGCGACGGCGTTGCCGACGAGGCGAGTGTCTATGCCGACGGCTTCAATGGCCTGATGGCGGGGACGGCCGCCGGGATCCTCGCCCGGCGCGGCGAGGTGTGGCTGGCCTGCATTCCGTCGTTGTACCGGCTCCGCGATCTCGACGGCGATGGCCGGATCGACGCGACTCTCGGGGAACGCCAGGCGCTCTCCACCGGCTATGGCGTCCGGGTCGCGCTGCGCGGCCACGATCTCCATGGCCTCGTGCTGGGGCCCGACGGACGGATCTATTTCACGATCGGCGACCGGGGCTACAAGGTCTCCCTCGACGGCCGGACGTACCACGATCCCGGCAGCGGTGCCGTCTTCCGCTGTCATCCCGACGGCAGCGACTTCGAGATCGTCGCTACGAGCCTGCGCAATCCGCAGGAGCTCGCCTTTGACGATCTCGGCAACCTGTTCACCGTCGACAACAACTCCGACGGTGGCGACCAGGCACGGCTCGTCCACGTCCTCCCAGGGAGCGACTCGGGCTGGAACATGTCGTTTCAATACATGGAGGACCGCGGCCCTTGGCACCGCGAGAAGCTCTGGCACACCGGCCACGACGGCCAGCCCGCCTGGATCATCCCGCCGCTGGCTCATATCGGCTCCGGGCCAGCGGGGCTGTCGTTTTATCCCGGCACCGGCTTGGGGAAACACTTCGACCAGCGCTTCCTCCTCTGTGATTTCCGCGGCGGGGCGGCCAACAGCTCGATCCGCTCCTTCCGGATCGTTCCCAAGGGAGCAAGCTTCGCGCCGGTCGACGAGGAGGAGACCTTTCGCAATGTCCTTGCCACCGATGCCGAGGTGGGGCCGGACGGCAGCCTGTGGGTGAGCGACTGGGTCCATGGTTGGGAAGGGGAGGGGAAGGGTCGGATCTGGCGCTTCGTGCCGAAGAATCGATCGACGGCCGAGCAGGGGCTGGTCGACGAGGTCCAACAGCTCCTTGGGGGAAACTGGGAGCAAATCGAGGTCTCTCGTTTGGCGGCGCTCCTCGGCCATGTCGATCGACGCGTGCGACTCGAAGCCCAATGGGAGCTTGCGAGGCGCGGCGACGACGCGGCGCTCGAAGGGGTGGCCGCCGACCCGGAGGCGAAGCTCTTGGCCCGTGTGCATGCCATCCAAGGGCGAGCGCAGCTGGCCCGTGGTCACGCCCTCCCGGGTTTCGCGGTCCTTCCGTTTGCCCCGCTGCTCGGCGATCCGGCGTGGGAGATCCGCATGGTGGCCGCCCGCGAACTCGGCGATTGCGGTGTCGCAGTCGATGAGGCCGACCGGGCGAAGCTCATCGGCTTGCTCCACGATCACGACCTCCATGTCCGTTCGGCTGCGGCCATCGCCCTCGGCCGGATCGGCCGGCAAAGCGGCCCCGATCCGGTCGCCGCGCGGGCACTGGCTGCCGCAG
The DNA here is from genome assembly GCA_037147115.1 of Planctomycetia bacterium. Classification (GTDB taxonomy): domain Bacteria; phylum Planctomycetota; class Planctomycetia; order Pirellulales; family UBA1268; genus QWOP01. The sequence goes on from JBAWVV010000239.1 coordinate 4,329, forward strand.
CCGACGGCGCGGCGGCGGCCGATCCCCATGACCGCCATGCGATCGTGATGGGGCTTGCCGGCATGAGCGACACGGTGGGCCTCGCGGCACTCTCCACCGATCCGTCGCCGCGGGTGCGTCTGGCGGCGGTGGTCGCCCTCCGGCGCCGTGGCAGCGACGTCGTGGCTCGATTCCTCGACGATGCCGACGCGCGGGTCGCCGCCGAGGCAGCCCGAGCGATCCATGATCTCCCGCTGGCCGGGGCCTGGAGCGAGCTCGCGGCGCGCGTTGCCACCGGACCGCTCGACGAGGCTTTTTTGCGCCGGGCGGTGGCTGCGGCCGAGGCATCGGGGACGAAGGCCGATGCCGAGCGCCTCGTGGCGCTCGCCGCCCGCTCCGATGCGCCTGCGGCGATGCGGGCCCTGGCCCTCGACGTCCTCCGCACCTGGAGCCAGCCGCCGCTGCGCAGTCGCGTCAACGGATCGTGGCAGCCGATCGACCCGCGCGATGCCCGCCCCGCTCGGGAGGCCCTCGAGGCCGCGCTCCCCGCGCTCCTGGCCTCGAATCTCGACGACACGCTCCGCGCCGGCCTGCTCAAGGGGGCTGCCGAGCTGGGGATCGGTTCGGTCGGGCCGCTGCTGGCCGAGTGGGCCGGCGACGAGACACGGAGTTCGGTATCGCGTGCCGAAGCGCTCGCTACGCTCGATGCTGCCGGCGATGCCTCGGCGGTCGATCTCTCCAGGCCGCTCCTCCGCGATGCGGCTCCCGAGGTGCGGTCGGCGGCGCGAAGCGTCCGTGCCCGGCGGCTCCCGCCAGCCGACACAGTGCCCGAACTGGCCCAGGCGGCGGCGGCGGCCGACGTCAGCGAACGCCAGACGGCGATCGATCTCCTCGGGCGCATCGATGACCCGGCCGCCACGAGCGCCGTCGCAGCGCTCGTCGCGGGGCTGCGGTCGAAGCGCGACGCCGCCACGGAGCTCGAGATCAACGAAGCCGCCGCCCGGCGCCTGGGGCAGGAGGAGGCTGATCGGCTCGGCGCCGAACGGGTCGCCACGGCCCTCGAGGGAGACTCGACCGCCGCCTGGCGCGATTGCCTCGACGGCGGTGATGCGGCAAAGGGGCGAGCGCTCTTTTTCGGCAAAGTGGCTGTGTCGTGTGTCCGCTGCCACCGCGCTGAGGGGATCGGTGGCGACGTGGGGCCGAAGCTCGACGGGATCGCGAAGGAGAAGGATCGCCAGTATCTCCTCGAGGCGATCGTTGCCCCCGATGCGAAGGTGGCCGATGCTTTCCGGACGACGGTCGTGGTCACCGACGACGGGCGGACGATCGCCGGGATCGTCAGCGTCGAGAAAGAGGGGGTGCTGACCCTGAAAACGGCCGACGGCGGTTTTGTCGAGGTGCCGCTGGATTCGATCGAGGACCGAGCGAGCGGACCGAGCTCGATGCCCGCCGATCTGGCCGGAAAACTCTCCCGCCGCGAGCTCCGCGATCTGGTCGCGTGGCTGTCGTCGTTGCGATAGGCTGGACGGCTGGGGACTGGACCATTTTTTTCTTTCGGACCATCTTTTTCTCTTTTTTCGCTCTGGAGAGACTTTTCATGCGGATGCTCGCGAACTCCTGGATGACCCTGCTTGGCCGCGGTGCCCTGGCCACGGCGATTGTCGTAGCGATCGGCACCGGCCTGCGGGCCGAAGAGCCCGGTTTTAAGGCGCTCTTCGACGGCAAATCGACGGAGGGCTGGCAGGGGGATGTCGGTGGCTACGAGGTGAAGGATGGCGAGCTCCACTGCCGCAAGGGGGCCGGCGGCAAGCTCCTGACCAAGGAGGAGTTCGCCAACTTCGATCTGAAGTTCGACTTCCGGCTGACCCCCGGCGCCAACAACGGCCTCGGGATCCGCGCGCCGCTCGATGGCGACGCCGCCTTCGCCGGGATGGAGCTTCAGATCCTCGACGACGGCCACGAGAAGTATGCCGGGATCGCCCCCTATCAGTCGCACGGGTCGGTCTATGGGGTCCTCCCTGCCAAGCGCGGGGCCCTGAAAGCCACGGGGGAGTGGAACAGCCAGGAGGTGATTGCCGAGGGATCAAAGATCAAAGTGATCCTCAATGGCACGACCATCGTCGATGGTGACATCGCCGAGTTTCGTGACGGCAAGAAGACCCTCGACGGCCAGGCTCATCCCGGGCTGAAGCGGACCAGTGGCCACGTCGGTTTCCTCGGCCACGGTGACGAAGTCCACTTCCGCAACATCCGCATCAAGCCGCTGGTGAAGTAACGGCGGAGTCCCATGCCTCGCTCCTCCCGCCCGCGTGCCTCGGTCCCGATTGTGCTCCTCGCCGTCTTCGCGGCGGGGATGTCGATCGCCGGCAGCCATGCCGCGGAGCCGGGGGGGGCCGGGCAGAGGG
>JBAWVV010000240.1:0-6711 GCA_037147115.1 Planctomycetia bacterium
CCCTCGAACTCACCCCCAACCGGCTAATCCTGCCCTCGGCTCGCGACGTTGAGCCCCCGCGGAACAAGGCGAGCCTCACGGCCCGTCCCGGGGTGCCTCTCGGCCTGGCCTCACTCTGGCTCTCCGAGTCCGTGGCAGGCCCACCGCTGGCGCTACTCCAACGCGAGAGCACGAACGTTTCCCCCGCGGCGGCTCGCCCTCGCCCCGCGAGCCGCACTGGAGTCCGCGTGCTGTCGCGGCCCGAGGAGGCTCCTTGGCAACTCGATTCCGAAGCCGCTCGCAGCATCGAATTGAATCGCACGGCGGTCCTCGACATGACCGCGTGGTATCGCGGCCACCGCATGGTCGTGGGGCTGCCGGTCGCGGCTGCCTCGGCCTCACGAACCATAGAGTGGGAGGCCTCCCCACCACTCGAGACACGGATCACGGTCCGCGGCGATCTGCCGCAGGCGCAGTCCGTTGCCATCATTTTCGACTGTTCGGGCAGCATGGGGCAGCGGTTGGCCGATGGCCGGACCAGGCTCGACGCCGGCCGGGCGGCAGTTGCCGAGCTCCTCGCGAGCATGGCCAAGTCTGGACGTTGGGATGTGTCGCTTTGGCTCTACGGCCACCGCACGAAGTGGTCGAAGGACAAGGATGGCAAGTACGTCGCCGGGCTGACGAACGCCGGCACTGCCGCAAAGGGTGCCGCCGAACGTGCCGGCACGCCGTTCACCTTGGTGCCCGGCGATGATGTCGAGCAGGTTCTCCCGATGCAGGCTCTGACGCCCGCGGCAGCGGAGCGGATAAGCATGACGCTCGCACCCATCGAACCCGGTGGTGAAACGCCGCTCTACCTCGCGATCTCGGAGGCCTTGGCGACCGACTTCGACCGCGGCCGCGCGGATATCCCCGGTCACATCCTCGTGGTGACCGATGGAGCGAACGATCAGACCGGCGGTCGCTTCGTGTCGGCAGCGACTGTGGAAGACCAACTCGCCAGGAAGAACGGCCGTCGCCGTGTGCCCCTGCGGATCGACGTCGTCGGATTCGGGTTCGCCCCCAATGCGACCGACCGCGCCTCGAGGATGGACGATGTCCGCAATCTCGCCATGAGCTCCGGGGGCCGCTTCTTCGAGGCCGCCAACGCCGAAACACTTGCCAAGTCGCTCCGCGAGTCACTGCGGGTGATGCCATGGAAGGTACAGGGCCCCGAAGCGCCGCGGGAAAGCGTAGCCCTTGGCTCGTCGATCATGGTGCCTCCTCCGCTCATCGGTCGGCCTCAGACCTACGAAGCCGTCCTCGAGTCGGGGGCAAGTCCGCCCCGGCGTGGGTTCGAGGCGGAAGGGGGCGAAGCGCTTGATCTCTACGTCGGCGGCGGCGGCCGGCGGCTCGAGTTCCGCCGTTACGATGGGGGGACAGAACAGGGGCTGCGCGACAGCCGGACAAACCTGTTTGCCCCCTCCGATCCGCAGCGTCTGTGCTTCGTGGGGGCCCATCTTGCCTCTCGTGCCGGCGACTCAATCCGCTTTCCGCTCTCAGTCCAGAATGCCAATGCCGCCGAGTTCTCTCCGCGCCCGGTCGAGGCATGGGTGGAGATTTCGCCGCGTTCTGGTGACGGATCGGTGGGAGCCCCGTTCGTCTTCTACGACCCCTCGTTCCAGCAAAACCGCCCCGTACCGGTGCTTGATCTTCTCGCGACACGTTGGCCGAGATCTGCCGATAGGGCCGAGATCCGCGCATGGTTTCGATTCACGAAGACACCGTCGGATGTCACCGTGCCACTTGCTGAACTGACTCCCGGCGTCGAGCGCCGGCTCGAACTGACAAGCCTGCCGGGATCCGAGATCCGGGTCACTCTGGCGTTGGCTGAAACCGGCGATCAGGTGCAACTCTCCGTGCTCGAGAGTCATCCCGCTCCCTTGGCCGACAAGCTCCCCTGCCTGCGGGTGTGTGTGAGCCCCGCCTGCGTGCGGGCCGTTCACATCGTCGAGCCGGAGACGGGCCGGGTGCGCCATGAGTTCACCGTCCGGGCAGAGGGGGGCCGTGTGTCCCAGGACAGCCAGCTTCTCATCACTGACAAACAACGTGTCGTGAACGGTGCAGTGAGCCTGACCGCGGCCGGCGAAGGCCAACTGACCGTGCCGGTTCCGGCGGAGTGACGCCATCGACAGGAGCAGCGTTGCTTCTCCGCCTGCTTCCGAGCCCAGATCTCCTGGGCCTTCGTGATCGTCGCGACGCGCAACGCCACGAGTTCATGCCCCCCACCCTTCTTGAGATCAAGCCGAAGATCGAAGCCGCGCAGATGCCGTGGGTTAAGGAGTGCGAACTGGTCGCACTGAGCAAGCAGAGATGAAGCAACCGCAGGTCCGCTTCATCCCAGCGGAGGAACTGAAAAGCACATTCGATGTGTTCGGCCACTTCTATTCAGCCGAGGTTTCCCCGAAGCGAATGGTCGAGTGTCGAAGCGTTCTCGAAATCGTGGCGTCTGATCACGCCCCGAAAAAGGCGGCAACACTTTCCTATCGAAAGCCAGACGCCGTCTTTATCATGATGAACCCCGGCTCATCCCGGCCATTGACCGAGGTCCACAATCGCATCCATGCCAAGGCAATTCATGAATTGCCGATCTCGCTGGTCCCCACGAAGCCCGATACGACGCAGTATCAAGTGATGCGCCTCATGCATTATTGCCAATGGCGGCACGTTCGGGTTCTGAATCTGTCCGACCTGCGGTGTTCCAAGAGCGGCGATTTTTTCAGGCAGTTTGAGGAACTGGAAGCTGAACTCTCGTTCGATGCCCATTCCGTCTTCTCTGATCGGAGAAAGGCCGAGCTTGCTTTGAAGCTCACCAAAGCCGTTCCCGTCATCCGTGCCTGGGGCGTGAGTCCGCACCTTGATCCACTCATCGACCGCTGCCTGCCGAGACTGCCCGACACCGAGGCTATCAAGGGGCTGATGAAGGACGGATCGCCAAACAAGTACCTTCATCCGCTCCCTTCACTGCAATCGCAGAAAGTGGAACGGGTGAATCGAATGGTCGAGCAGTGCCGGAGTTGACGTTGCCCGCCGTCGAGTCGCGGGAGCCTCACCGTCATTCGGCGCTTCAAAACCGGCCATGCATCAGCGCGCGAAAACCGGCCCGCCTCAAACCCCGCCCCTGCCACAAGAGTGCCGGCCGTGGAGGTGGAGGAGTTTCTTGGGGCCCGCTTCAAGGGCTCAATGAGATCCGGCCCCTCGTGCTTCGGGTTCTTCACGACTGTGCTCATCGGGAACGCTTCCATCTCGCCTCCATCAAAAGGGCCACAGGATGCCCGAGAGCATCCACTCGTCGTGCTCCGCGGGGCCGAGCCATTGACACTGTCAGTTGTCACTGTACGATGCAGCCATGGCCACGCCCCCATCCACCGCCGTGCTCACGCTCCCCGAGGTCGTCGGGTCGATCCCGGCGCTCTTGAGCCGCGATTACGACGGCGTTCGCAACGGCCGGGTCCGCGACCTGCCCGATGTCCGCACGATCCGCTGGTATCAGTCGCTCGGGGTCCTCGACCGGCCGACCGAGTTCCGGGGACGGGCCGCCCTCTACGGTCGCCGGCACTTACTCCAGATCGCCGTCATCAAGAAGCTCCAGGCGTCGGGGTTGTCGCTCGAGGAAATCCAAGGAGGGCTCCCCGGCCGGACTGACGCCGAGCTTGCCCGGGCCCTGGGGATGAGGCTCGCCGAGGTCGATGGCGTGATCGCGGCCCGCGTTGCCGCCCGGACCGCCGCTGCAGCCTCGGGGCTTGAAGCCGCGCTGCAGCCCTCCCGCCGCGACTCGGCGTTCTGGAAGACCCGTCCGGCCTCGGCCACGGCTTCGGCAGCAGCGTCCGCCGCCGCTCCTGTGACCACCACCGCGTCGCTCCCCCTCCAATCAAAAGCCGTCGGCGGCAACGTCGTCGTCCTCTGGAACGGCCGGCCGCTCGATGCCTTTGAGCAGGCGAAGCTCGCGGAGCTCTCCGCGCCGCTGGTCGCATTTCTCTTGTCCACGTTCACGTCCACACCGCCGGCCGAACGGGTCGGGTCGGCGGCGGCAGGTGAGTCCCAGCCCGAAGTCAAACCCACCCGGTCCCCCAAGGAGCCGCGCCGATGATCCGCATTCTGAAACCCGACGAACTTGCTTCGTTCGCTGGTGGCGAGACCGGCTTTGGCGCCCTCGAAACGGCCAGTGGCTGCCTACCGCTGATGGCCCTCGATCTCGACGTGCAGATCGACGGGCTCACGGCCCACAGCACCGTCTCGCAGTGCTTCAAGAACGCCTTCTCCGGTCCGCTCGAAGCCACGTATATCTTCCCGCTGCCCCCTCGTGCGGCGGTGATCGGCTTCCGCATGATCGTCAACGGCGCCGTCATCGAGGGGCGAATCGACGAGCGGGCCAAGGCCCGGGCCGACTACGACGCCGCCATCGCCCGCGGCCAGTCGGCGGCCATTGCCGAGGAGGAGCGTGCCGATGTGTTTACGGTTCGCGTCGGCAACATCGCCGCCGGGGCGCTGGCCCGGGTTGAGTTCACGCTCGTCGAGCCCCTCGCCATCGACTCCCTCGAGGCCACCTACCGCTTCCCGCTGGTCGTTTCACAGCGCTACTGCCCCGGTGCGGCGATCGACGGCGATCCGACCGGCGATGGCATCATTTCCGACACCGACCTCGTGCCGGATGCGTCGCGGATCTCGCCGCCGGTCCTCCTGCCCGGCTTCCCGAATCCGGTCCGCCTTGGGATTCGCGCCAGGATCGGGGGGCCTGCGCCTCGCGTCGAGGATCTCGCGACGTCGATCCCGGTGAAGCTTGTTCAGGGAGACGACGCCCTCCAGGTGGTCGTCGAGCCCGGTAATCGTTTGGACCGCGACTTCGTCCTCCGTTGGCCGCTCGGGGTCGGCGATGTTCCCGAGGCCTCCTTTGCGATTGAGTCTGATGCCCTGCGGCCCATCGGCATGGGGCGCAAGGAGGGAAGCACCGAGGCTCCCGGCGACGGCACCTTTTCGCTCGTCGTCTTCCCGCCGAAGCTCGCAGAAGAGACCCGGCCGCCGCGCGACGTCGTCTTCCTCCTCGACCGCTCCGGCAGTATGGGAAGCTGGCTGATCGGCGCCGCCCGCCGTGCCATCGCCCGCAGCCTCGACAGCCTATCGAGTGATGACCGTGTTGCGGTCATCGCCTTCGACAACGTGCTCGATCAGATGCACGACTCCCCATCGCTCATCCCGGCCACCGACCGCAATCGCTGGTCGATCCTCCAGTGGCTCGGAAAGATCGAGGCCCGCGGCGGCACGGAGATGGAGCTGGCCCTGAACGCCGGCCTTGCTCTCCTCAAGCGCCCCCGGAAAAAGAAAGGGGAACCGAAAGCGACGGCATCCGACGCTCCTGCCCGCGACCCGATCCTGGTGCTCGTCACCGACGGCCAGATCGGCGACGAGGATCGCGTCCTCGCCCGGCTGGAGAAGTCGCTTGGGGCCACCACCCTCCATGTCATCGGCATCGACACTGCCGCCAACGCCGGCCTCCTCACCCGTCTCGCCGACTCCAGCGGCGGCACGCACGACATCGTGGAGAGCGAGGATCGGCTCGACGAGGTCATGGACCGGATCCAAGAGCGGCTCGTGGCGCCGATCGTCACCGACGTCCGTCTGGAAGGGGATGGCATCGAGATCCTTGACGACTCGGTCGTGCCGGCGAAGCGTCCGAGCCTGTTTCCGGGCGTGCCGCTCATGCTCCGCGGCCGTGTGCAGGGCGCCGGGCCGGGTACCGTGACGATCCTCGGGAAGAAGCAAGGGGGCAGCACCTGGCGGGTCGCCGTCACGCCGCACAGTTCGCTCGCTCCCGGGCTCGGGGCACTGTGGGCACGGGGGCGGCTCCAGCACCTCTCCGACGTCTATGCCGTCGGCAATCGGTGGTGTACGAACAGCAAGGCGATTGAGCGTCGCATCGTCGATCTCTCCATCGGGTTTGGCGTTCTTTGCAAGTTCACCGCGGTCGTGGCGATCGATCCACGGATGCCGGAGACGCCGATCGATCTAAGCACCCTGCGGCAGATCATCCAGCCGGTGTTTGATGTCGGGATGCAGAGGCTTTCTATGTATGCACCGCAGGCTTCGTGCGGTTTTGAAGCAGCCAGAAGTTTCCCACTCTTTGACTGCAGCCTAGCGTCGCCGACGTCCGAGGCGAGGGCCTCTTCGAACGAGGATTCGCTCGGTTACGACGTCGGAGACTTCGACACGCCGCCGGTGGATCACCGCGCCGAACAGACGATGATCCGTGAGACGCTGGCCCTCCTGCGACCGCGTTCCGGCCGCCTCGACGACGTGCCTGTGGAGATGGTGGCAATACTCCTCAGCGACGTGTCGAAGGTTCTCGCGATGCTCCGCGCCGATGGGTGGGATTCGCCCAGGGTTGCGGCCCTGGAGCAATGGCTCGCCGATGCTGCGAAGCAACCCGGCAACCGGGACACCCTCCGACACCTGCTCGACGCCTTGGCCGACTTCGCCGGTCCGGTCGAGTGCTGGTGGCAAGAAGGGTGAGGTAAACCCCTTTTTTTCGGGCAGACTGAGAAGGTGGAGCTGTGAGGGTGGAAGGCTCATTTTTAGGAGCATAAACATCGGCGGCAGCGAGATGTTCGGGGCGTAGCACGGCGGTGGAGTGGGAGGAGGCATCGCAACACCTCACTCGGAAGCGATGGTGGCCAACCCCATGCTCGCCAACCACTC
>JBAWVV010000241.1:0-6700 GCA_037147115.1 Planctomycetia bacterium
CCCCCAGGCCCGCCGCTGGCGGCAGCCACGATGGCCCCGGCGGCGGCGCCGGCCGGCGGCACGCCGACGGCCTGGCCGGGGATGAATCTCGAATGGCCGAAGCTCCCGTTCGCCGGAGCGGCCACCGCGCCGCCGCCAGGGCCCGGTGGCGGGCGAATCGATCCGTTCAAGCGGGCGGGGGTGGCGGCGACGGTCCCCCTGCCGGCCCAGCCGGCTCCGGGAGGGGCTGCTCCTGGAGGGGCTGCTCGGCAGCCGCCAGCAGAGGCGTCGCTGCCGCCGGGAGCCCTGCCTTTGCCTCCCGAGGCGAATCTGTCGCCCGGCGACGTTCCGCCGACTTTGCCGCCGTGAGTGCCGCGCGGCGCGGTGAGGGGACGTCGTCACCTCCGTCCCGCAGCCGTCGCGCCGCCGCGTCGAGCTCGGTCAGTCGCCGCGTCACGAGGGCCACAAGGGTTTTGTCGTCCATGCTGGCCACCTCACCGGCCGGGATGAGGGCGCCGAACTCGAGGCGGATCCGGCCGGGGCGGGGGAACCAGCGCGTGCGCGGCCAGCATTCCCAGGCCCCGACGATCGCCACCGGGAGGATCGGCACACCGGCCCGTTTCGCCACCAGGGCGAAGCCACTTTTCACCTCGCCGAGCCGGCCGTCGCGCGTCCGCGTCCCCTCCGGAAAGATCGTCAGCGCCCCGCCGCCGCGGAGCTTGCGGATCATCAGTTTCATCGCGGCCACCGGCGAGGCCTCGCGGTCGATCGAGATGGCATCGAGGGCGGCGATGATCGCGCCAAACAGCCCCCAACGAAACAGCGAACTGCGGGCCAGGCTCGACAGCCGCCGCTCGCAGACGAGGCCGAGGAGGAGCGGATCGAGGTGGCTTTGATGGGAGGCGAGGACGAGGAGCCCCCCGGTACGCGGCAGCGGTTCGGCGAAGCGATAGCGGATCCCGAACAGGGCGATGCCGAGCGTCCGGCAGAGCACCCACAAGCTGTCGTAGAGCATCCGGCCGCCGAACGCGTGAGTCGGCGCGGTGTCGGGGTGGTCGGGCTCGGCCGCGCGGTTCATGCGTGCGGCGGCCGCGCTCCGGCGGCGGTCGGGGGGGCGGGACGACGGGCCTCGATCCACCCGAGAAGAACAGCGAGGACCGCCTCCCGATCCATGCCGTCGGTGTCGAGAAGCTCGGCCCCCTCGGCCTGGCGCATCGCCCCCACCTCGCGATGCGTGTCGCCGTGGTCCCGATCCTGCTGGGAGGCGAGGATCTCGTCGAGGGTCACGTTTTGCCCCTTCGCCCGCTCTTCGGCGAGGCGGCGGCGGGCCCGCTCCTCAGGTGAAGCGGTCAGAAACACCTTCAGCTCGGCCTGCGGGAAGACCTCCGACCCCTGGTCGCGCCCCTCGGTGACAACATCGCGGTCGGCGGCCATCCGCCGCTGGATCTGCTTCATCGCCGCACGCACCAGCCCCGCGTTGGCGACGGGGCGTGTCGCGGTGGTGTTGTCTGCCGTTCGGATCGCCTCCGAGACATCCTCCGCCCCGACGAACACTCGGCCCTGCTCGAAACGGATCTCGATCGATTCGGCGAGTGCCGCCAGCTGCGGCTCATCTTCAAGTGGAATGGCGCGCCGCGTGGCGACCAGTGCCACGGCGCGATACATGGCGCCGGTGTCCATGTAACACCAGCCGAGCCTGCGGGCGAGTTCCCGGGCCGTGGAGCTCTTGCCGGCGCCGGCCGGGCCGTCGAGGGTCACGATCATGGGCGTGTGGTCTCCTCCGGCGGCCATTCTCCCGCGCCATTTTGTCCGGGGAAGAGAAGCTCGATTTGGAGCCATTCAAAGCGCCGCAGGAACGTGGTCGTCGTCGTGCCGGCAATCGTCACTCCCGGGGAGCCCCCCGGTCGGCCGAGGGCGTCGGCGACCCGCGCGGCGGCGACGTCGAAGCCCCAATCGACCGTGACGTCGCCCCCCTTTCCCTCCGACTCGACCAGCCCGACGCGAACGCCAATCGGCCGGCCCCCCCGCAGCACCGGCCCCTGCCAGGAGAGGCGGACATTCCCGGCGGCGGTGGAGGGGATGACTGGGAGTGGTGGCGCGAGGGGATTCCCGGTGGCGAGCAGATCGAGGGCGGCGTTCCACGGTCGGTCGAGCCCCAGCCCGACGGCGAGCGTGAACTTCCCCGCCGTGGCGTCGCCGGCCAGGAGGAGGGTGTCGAGGATGTGCGGGCTCGCCCGGAGATGCCAGGGGAGACCGCCGGTGAGGATGTTGACGTCGGCCACGCCATCGCCGTGGACGGGGCGGAGGGCGAGGAAGTGAGGGGCCGTGATCAGCGTCCGTTCAGAAACCACCCCCTGCCCGTGGAGACTGCGGACGACATCGAGGTCGTCGTTCTCGTTCCAGGCAAAGCGGCAGGCAGCGTAACGCTCGAGGATCGCGCCGGCACTCGGCGCAGCGATGGCGATCTCGACGTCGAGGCGGGCCAGGGGGAGGCCGTCGAGGAGCTCGACACGCTGCGTGAAGGTGAAAAGCTTGTGCCCCTTTGGATCGCTGCAATGGCCGCGGCTCTCGATCGTCCGCTCCCCCGTCCGCGTCACGCTCTCCGCGGTGGCGATGGCATACTCGGCTCTCTCCTGCGGGTCTTCCCAGGCAGAGCCGACCGCCGGCGGCGGGCGCGTGGTGCGCATGGCGAGATGCTGCGAGAGCCGATTGCCGCGATCCTCCGGCTGCCGGACCGACAGCAGCCCTCCGGTCTGCGGATGGACACGGACCCGGAGGCGATCGTGCGCGAGGACGAGCCGGTCTTCCCCGCCGCCGCCGAACAGACCGCGCGTCAGGCCGCCGAACAGTCCGCGGGAGGGTTTCTTTTTCGCGACAGCAGCAGCCGCCGGTGTCGAGGGGGGAGCAGGGCTCGGGGCACCGGCCGCGCGGATGACCCTCTTTCCACCGGGCCCAGGAGCCGCCACCGCGCTCACCGGCAATCCGGCGAGCACCTTGCGGCCGGCGACGATCCGCTGCGCTTCACTGCGGACCGCGGCGACGCGCGGGGCGATCGGGTCGGCGGGGGGGAGCGCTTCGGTCGCGGGAACGGCCCCTGCGCCGAGGTCCGCCGGCGGTCGAGCGACGGGATAGCTGTCGGGCTCCCAGGTGACGAGCTTGCCGGAGCCGGGGGTGCGGCGGAAGTGTTCGTCGGGGGTAACGAACGTTCCCAGGGCGGTCGTCCAGGAACCGATCCGGCGGAGGTCTTCAAACCACGGGCTCGCCATCCCGGCGTAGTGGGCGAACTGAATGATCGCGGTGTGCTCGTTGTCGAGCGCGTCGCCGATCCGCTCGGCGAGGTTCAGAATGGTCGCCGCCCGGCGGGCATCGAGGGGGGGGCGGGCGATCCCCTCCAGGCATCCGCTCCCGGTCCCTTCCCAGCGGATCCGACCGAGCCCTGGATCGGGGAGGGGAGTGCCGTCAAAGAGATTCCAGATCACGCCGGCGTAGTCGAAGTGGGTGAGGATCTGGGGGAGGATCGCCGACCAGCCGCCGCCGAACTGCGCAAACGTGGCTGGCACCCGCCCGATCGCCTGTCGCCACGCGGAGTGCCCCTGAAGGAACGACTCGCGGATCGTTTCCGGGAGGAGGCCGTCGAGCGGTTCTTCGTCATACCGGCCGCCTGCCGGGGCGACCCGACCGGCGTCGCACGCCCGCCGCAGCCGGCTGGCCAGGCCCGGGTCGGTGCGGGAAAGTTTCTCGATGATCCGCCCGGTCGCGACGATGGCCAGCGGCACCGGGGCATCGAGCTCGACGGCCAGCCGGGCCCCGAGGGTTGTCTCCGCGAGGAGGACGAGGTCGATCAGCCAGACATCCACCGGGTAGTAGCGGGCCCGGGCCGCCTCGAGGTGCCCGAAGCATTCGCTCAGAGCCTCTCCTGCCGTTGTCGCGTCTCCCGCTTCCCAGGCCCGGGCGGCGGCGACAAGCCGCTCCTCGAAGCCGGTCGCCGCTTCATCCCCCGGCCCGCCGGTGAAGGCCGCCGTGGAGCCGAGCCCGGTCGTCGACCGCATCCGCCGGGCGAGCAATTCGGAGAGGAGCCAGGCTAAGCCGAAGGCGTGGAAGTCGTCGACGCCGGCCTGCCGGGGTGGGGGCGGCGGGGTGGCGTCAGCCGGCGCGGCATCGCCGGTCGCCGTCGCCGGCGGCTCGGCGCTAGCTGGGAACGGCTCGGGATCGGCAGGAAGGCCGAGCGCGGCGAGAGCCTGAGAAACGGTTGTGGCCCGGTCGCCGGCCCGTCGCACCCAACGGCTGCCGGGCGTCGAGGCCGGGTCGAGCCGCCCGATAAGCCGATCGTCGCAGGAGGCTGTAACGATCCCCAGCACCTCCGCGTCATTTCCTGGGGGCACCTCGACGCTCGCCCACGCCGGCATTCGCCCGGCCGCGGCGATCAAACGGGGGTGCCAGGCCGCGGTCCATGCCGCCAGCAGTTCGTCGGCCTCGGAGTCTCCCAGCCAGGTGGGAAAATCGTCGAGCGAGTGGCAGGGGAAGAAAACGATGGTCCGGCGCGGTGTCATGGGTCGAGAGTGTACTGCCGGCCGCCACCTTTTTCAGGGGTGGTGGCCCGTCAGCGGATCAGAGACGTGTTCAGCCCCGGCGAGGTGACGGTCGGTTTGACACCCTGCTGGAATCGTTCGTAAAGTGAGGCTGGCGGAGTGCTTGCCGCGAGTCCGCCCCTCTTCTCCCCCTCCTCTCGTTTGGAACAGGCCATGGCCCGCAGTCCGTACGTCTGGGGCATCGACATCGGCAAATGCGCCCTCAAGGCCATTCGCTGCCGGGATTCGGCTGAACCGGGCAAGATCATCGCCGATGCATTCGATTACGTCGAATACCCGATGATCGTCTCCCAGCCGGAGGCCGATCCGGTGGAATTGGTGCGTGCCGCGCTCGGGGAGTTTGTCGGCCGCAACAAGCTCCAAGGGGACCGCGTCGTGGTCTCCGTCCCCGGGCAGTCGGGCCTCTCCAAGTTCATCAAGCTGCCGCCGATCGAGGCGAAGAAGATCCCCGACATCGTCCGCTACGAGGCCCGTCAGCAGATCCCCTTCCCGCTCGAGCAGGTGGAATGGGACTGGCAGCGGCTCGTCGGCGGGCTCGAAGAGGGGGGCTTCGTCCTCGACGCCGAGGTGGCGCTGTTTGCGATGAAGAAGGAGCAGGTCGCCAAGGCGCTGGTGCCGCTCACGGAAGCCGGGATCGAGGTCGACATCCTCCAGCTCTCGCCGATGGCGCTGCTGAACATGCTGGCCTTCGACCAGATGCCCGATCCGACGACGATCGACTCGCTCGATCCGCCCCCCTCGGTGGTCCTTGTCTCGATGGGCGTCGATGCCACCGATCTCGTGATCACCAACGGGCTGCGGATCTGGCAGCGGAGCATGCCGATCGGCGGCAACAACTTCACCAAGGCCCTCGTGCAGGGGCTCAAGCTCACCTTTGCCAAGGCGGAGCAGTTGAAGCGGAACGCGGCCCGGGCGGACAACGCCAAGGACGTATTCAACGCGATGAAGCCGGTGTTCAATGAGTTTGCCTCGGAACTCCAGCGCTCGCTCAACTACTTCACCGGGGCGGATCGGTCGGCTCGGATCGGCAAGATCCTTCTCCTCGGCAATGCCTCGAAGCTCAAGGGGCTCGCCGACTTTGTTGGCAAACAACTGAATGTCGAGGTTCAGCGCTTCGACACGTACCGCGGCCTCGACGGGGCGAGCGTGACGTCGGCCCCGACTTTCAAGGACAACCGACTCGCATTCGGCACCGCTTACGGCCTCGCCCTCCAGGGGGTGCAGACGGCGGCGATCAACACGAATCTCCTCCCCGGGGAGATCGTCCGCGAGCGGCTCATCGAGTCGAAGAAGCCGTGGGCCGTGGGGGCGATGGTCGGTCTCCTCGGGGCTTCGGCGTTGAGCTTCCTCGGGACGTTCTACGCCTGGAGTGGCTACTCCCCGAAGAGCTACGCCGGGGCCTTCCAGCAGGCAGATTCGGCGAAGAGCCGCTCGTCGTCGGCGCTCTCCGCGGTGGAGGAATCGAAGCAGAAGCAGGCGGCGGCGGTTACCCAGCAGCAATACCTCGTCCGCTTGGCCGATCGACGGTTTCAGTCGATCGACATGCTGCGGGCGGTGGAGACGCTCCTCCCCCACGATGAGCCGGAGAAGCTGATCCCCAATCCGGCCGATCGCAACGAGATCCATGTCGATGGATTTGACTGTCAGTGGTATCCCGATCTCGCCGTCTGGTTCGAGAAGGTGAAGCCGCAGTGGCTGGAGACTTTCCCGGCCGAGGAGGTCGACGAGGACGAGGAAGGGAAGCCGGCCGCGGAGCCGACCGCGGAGGGGAATGCGGCGGCAGCGCCGCCAGAGGCGAAGTGGTCGGCCGCCACGGACACCGGGCCGAAGGGGCCGGGGTGGGTCGTGCAGGTCAAGGGCTACCATTACCACAACGAGGATCGATCCAAGCCGCGGGTGGGGATCCAGTTTGTCCGCGAGACGCTCGCCAACGGCCTGCTCGGCCGGTTGGATGATGTGCCGGTCACGGCCGGGCCGCTGGCAGGGAAGCTGGTCCCGCCGGCTGAGCTCGGGATCGGGTATCCCGTCATCGTGTCGTCGTCGCCGATCTCGATCGAGCGGATCCTCGGGCTGACGCTCCCCGGTGCCGAAGGGGCGGCCGACCCCAAGGCTGGCGGCGGTGGGGCTGGGGC
>JBAWVV010000242.1:0-6669 GCA_037147115.1 Planctomycetia bacterium
GCCTGCGTCGACCGAAGCGGCCAAGTGAAGCCTCCCGCACCCACCGCTGAGAGGGGATGACGACCACGTGGCGATCAGCATGACCGGTTGCGGCGAGGGGCTCGTCGCCGAGGGGGCGAATACCGCCCGTGTCGAGGTGCGGTGTGTCAACAACCGCTTTCTGAAGGTCACGCTCCGCTCCCGCGAGGGCTTCGCGATCCTCGAATCCCGGGTCGAGGCGGTTGTCCGTGAACGCATCCGGCGCGGGGCGGTGCAGGTGTCGCTCGACCTTGCCGGCCCGCTCGCTCCGGCCTCCCGCAGCATCGATCAGGTCCAACTTGCCGCCTACCTCGACCAACTCGAGGACTTCTGTGGCAGCCACGATCTCCCCGTGCCGAAGACGGCCGACGCCCTCTTGGCCCTTCCTGGGATCCTCGTCGAAGCGACGCCGTCGCAGGAGGCGATCGATGCGGCCTGGCCGCTGGTGCAACGGGCGCTGGTCGTTGCCCTCGATGGCCTCGAGCGGATGCGGCGGGCCGAGGGAGACTCGATGGCCCGCGACATGCTCGTCACCGGCGGCGAGATCCGGGGGCTGTCGGCGACGATCCGCGACCGTCTTCCGGCCGTCCTCGTCGAACACCGGCAGCGGCTCCACGACCGGGTGGCGAAGGTCCTCGAACAGCAGGGGCTGAAGCTCGGCGACGGGGATCTGGCCCGAGAGATCGCCCTTCTTGCCGATCGGACCGACATTGCCGAGGAGCTCGTCCGCCTGGAGAGCCACCTCGACCAGTTCACCCGTCTTCTGGGGGAGGATTCTCCGGGGCGATCGCTCGATTTCCTCTCCCAGGAGCTCGCCCGCGAGGCCAACACGATCGGATCGAAGTCGTCTGACGTGGCGATCGCCCATGCCGTCGTCGAGGTCAAGACCCGCATCGAGCGGCTCCGGGAACTTGTCCAGAACCTCGAGTAAACGACCCGCGGGGGATCGGGAACACCCCGCGGCGACCGATCGGGCGCCGGGTCCTTTTCAGCCTCCCCCGGAGTGATGTACAACGATCCGATGGTGCGTTCTGAACAGCCCGTCGCAGGGAATGTCGTCGTCATATCGGGCCCGTCCGGGGTCGGCAAGACAACGATTCTGCGGCGTCTCCTGGCCCGCCTACCGCAATTGCTGCCGAGCATCTCGGCCACCACGCGCCCCCCGCGGACCGGCGAACGGGACGGCCTCGACTACCACTTCCTCTCCCAGCCGGATTTCGATCGGCGCCGGGAGGACGGGGAATTCCTGGAATGTTGCCGGGTCTACGGCCGGCAGCACTGGTACGGAACGCTGGCGAACGAAGTCGCTCCCCGTTTGGCGGCCGGCGATTGGGTGGTGCTCGAGATCGACGTTGAGGGTACACTGTCGATCCTCGGCCGGTATCCTGAGGCGGTGACGATCTTCGTCGAGCCCTCCGCACCCGATCATCTCGAACAACGGCTCGTGGCCCGAGGCACCGAGACCCCCGAGGCGATGGCCCGGCGGCTGGAGGTCGCTCATCGGGAGCTCAAAGAAGCCCACCGCTACCGTCACCGTGTCGTCAATGACAACGTCGACGCCGCGGTGGGACAGATCGAACAGATTCTCCGGGCGGCCGGCCTCCCTCCGCAACAGAAGGATCGACGTTGGCCGACGGCGATCTGACCGCACGAACCATCGATCCCTCCACCGACCGCCCAGATCCCCGCAAGCACCCCCGCAAGCATCCCGAACACCCCCCCGTCCGCCGACGCCCTTCCGGTCGGCGGGCCGGATCGATACGACCCCGAGCCACATCCCGCCAACGCAACCCGGCCCAGACGATCACCCGAGGAACACGATCATGATCGACGACCTGCGCGAAGAAGAGATCGTCAACAAGGTGGGCGGGCGCTTCAAGCTCTCCACGCTCATCCAAAAGCGAATGGTGGCGCTCAACGCCGGCGGGCGTCCGCTCGTCGACACCGTCAGCAAGGATAAAATGCAGATCGTCATCGAGGAGATCAAGCAAAACAAGATCTACCTCGACACCTCCGCGAACCTGCGGATCACCGGCGCATCGCCCGAAGCCGGCGGCCCGCTCGACTTCGATCCGACCGACCTCTGAAAACGGCTCTCTGGCAACGGCTCTCTGGCAACGGCTCTCTGGGAGAATGACGCCTCGGCCGTTCGAGGCATCGTCACCGAAACCCATTCTTGGCGGGGACAAAAGTCGCGGTGGGCGCTCCAGTGGCGGAAGGCAATCTCGTCGGCCGTGAAATCGTCGTGGGGGTGTCGGCTGGCATCGCCGCCTACAAGGCTGCGGCGCTGACAAGTCTCCTCGTTCAGGACGGGGCCGGCGTGACGGCGGTCCTGACGAGGAACGCCCGAAAGTTCATCGGCACGGCGACCTTCGCGGCCCTCACCGGCCGTCCGGTGGCGACGCGCGGCTTTGATCAGTCGGCCTATCCGCTCGGAGCCCACATTGAACTGGCGGCGCGGGCCGACTGTGTCGTCGTCGCTCCGGCGTCGGCCGACTTCCTCGCCAGGGCGGCGCACGGGATGGCCGACGATCTTCTGACAACGCTCCTGCTGTGTTGCGATTGCCCGGTGATCCTCGCGCCGGCGATGAACGCCGCGATGTGGAAGCACCCGGCCGTGCAGCGGAACGTCGAGCAGGTCGTGGCCGATGGCGCTCGGATTGTCCCTCCGGGGAGCGGATGGCTCTCCTGCCGCCAGTCGGGCGTCGGGCGGATGGCCGAGCCGGCCGAGATCGCCGCCATGATCCGGGCTGTCCTCGCTGGCGACGATCGGCCGCGGAGGGGATGAGCGTTGCCGTGACACGCATTCTTCTCACCGCCGGTCCGACGCGGGCCTACATCGATGACGTCCGCTACCTGACCAACGGATCGAGTGGCCGGATGGCCGCGGCGATTGCCCGCGCCGCCCTGGCCGCCGGGCACGACGTGACGATCGTCAGCGGACCGGTGTCGGTAGCCTATCCGCCGCGGGCGCGCGTCATCCCGGTCGTCTCGACGCGCGACATGCTCGCCGCCTGCCTCGTGGAGCTCCCCGGTGTCGACGGCGTGATCGCGGCGGCGGCTCCGTGTGATTTCGAACCGGCGGCCCGCGTCCCCGGGAAGATCCCCCGGAAGGGCTCGGGGCTTTCGCTCGTTCTCGAGCCGACCCCCGACATCATCGCCACCCTCTCGCGGCGGGCCGCCCCGGAGCAGTGGATGGTCGCCTTCGCGCTCGAGCCGGGGGCCGATCCGCGGCGGGCCCTGGAGAAGATCGATGCCAAGGCCTGTGATCTGATCGTCGTCAACGATCTCACCGCGGTGAACGCCGGGACGACGGCGGTCGCCGTCTACGATGCCACGCATGCGAAGGTGGGGGAACGGCGGGGCGCGAAGGGGGCCGTTTCCGCCTGGCTCGTCCGGCTCATCGCCGTACACTGCTCGACCGCGGTGAGCCGCCGTCCCCGCGGCCGCCGCTCGGCCGGCCCGCAGGCCTGATCCCCGGCCCGGCCATCAGCCTCCGGCCGCCGTAGAGTGTTTCTGGCCCAGATCGCTATAACTTCGCCGGTCCAATCCCCTCGAGGAACCCCGATGGTCAAAGTCGCCGTCCTCGGTGCCACCGGCTACACCGCCCTGGAACTGCTCAAGATCCTCCTCCGCCATCCGGAGGTGGAGATCGTCGCCGTCACCAGCCGGCAGGATGGTCATCCGCCGATCTCGAGCGTTCACCCGAGTCTTGTCAGCCGACTCGAACTGGCGCTGGAGGATCTCTCCCCGGACGAGGTCGGCAAGCGGGCCGATTGTGTCTTTGGCTGCTTGCCGCACTGTGCCAGCGCCGAGATCCTCCCGCGCGTCCTCGCCGCCGGCGCGAAGGTGGTCGACTTCTCAGCCGACTATCGGCTCGACGACGCAGCGAGCTACCTCGAGTGGTATGGCCACGAGCATCCCGACGCCTCGCGGCTAGGGAAGACGGTCTACGGCCTGCCGGAGCTGTTCCGGGAGCAGATCCGCGGGGCGGATCTTGTTGCCAATCCAGGCTGCTACGCCACCTCCGCAATCCTCCCGCTGGCGCCGCTGCTGCGGGCCGGCCTGATCGAGCGCGACGACATCATCATCGATTCCAAGAGCGGCGTCAGCGGGGCCGGTCGGCAGCCGAAGCTGATGACGCATTTCCCCGAATGCAACGAGAGTATGTCGGCCTACAACGTCGGCCGCCACCGCCACACCCCCGAGATCGAGCAGATCATCGGCCGGTTTGCCGGCACCGCTCCGACGGTCATCTTCACGCCACAACTGGCCCCGATGGACCGTGGCATCCTCTCGACGATCTACGCCAAGCCGCGCGGGACGGTGACCGAGGCGGCAATCCTGGCCTGTCTGCGGGAGGCGTACGCTGGGGAACGATTCGTCCGCGTCGTCGATCACCTCCCCGGCACGAAGGACACCGTCGACACGAACTTTTGTGACGTCACCGCCCGGGTCGTGCGCAGCCGCGTCCTCCTGATCAGCTGCCTCGACAATCTCGTCAAGGGGGCGGCGGGGGCCGCCGTCCAAAACTTCAACTGCCTCCATGGTTTTCCCGAATCGACCGGCATGCTCTGATCCGGTCACGCCCAGAGGATGGTTGTACTTTCGGCGTTCCCCCCTTCGCCCCGTTCACCGATTCCGTCCCCGTCCCGTTTTCCCGCAGGCTCGCTTCCATGCCCATCGCCGAAACTCCGCTCCGTCTCCCGATTCCGTCGCTCCCGCAGGGCTTCCGCGTCGCCGGCATCCACGCCGGCCTGAAGCGGAATCCGACCCGCGAGGACGTATCGCTGGTCGTCTCCGACCGCCCTGCCACCGTGGCGGGCGTCTACACGACGAATCTCGTCTGCGCAGCGCCGGTGGTCTACGACCGGGCGCGGACGCCGGGAGAGGGCTTTCGGGCGGTCGCCATCAATTCCGGCAACGCCAACGCCTGCACCGGCGCTCGGGGCCTGGCCGATGCCGAGCGGATGGCAGCGGCCGCGGCGGGGCACGTCGGTGCCGCGGCTGATCAGGTCCTCGTCCTCTCGACCGGCGTGATCGGGGAGTTTCTCCCCCTCTCGAAGATCGAGCGTGGGCTCGGCCTGGTGGCGGCAAAACTCGCCGCCGACGCCGATGCGGTCGTTGCCGCCGCCCGCGGCATGATGACCACCGACACCCGTCCCAAGCTCGCCGGCTCGACCCTCACCGCCGGCGGTACCCATGTCACGCTCTTCGGGATGGCAAAGGGGGCGGCGATGGTGGGGCCAAAGCTGGCCACGATGCTCGGCGTGATCCTCACCGATGCCGATCTTGACCCGCAGGATGCCCAGCGGCTCCTCGGCGAAGCCGCCGAGCAGACCTTCAACTGCGTCAGCGTTGACGGCCACACGAGCACCAACGACACCGTGCTCCTCATCGCCAACGGCGCTGCCAGGGGGAAGCGGCTGAAAGGCTCCGATCTCGAAGCTTTCGGCCGCGCCCTGCTCGCCGCTTGCGACACTCTCGCCCGCGAGATCGCCGATGACGGCGAGGGGGCGACCCACGTGCTCCGAATCGAGGTCTGCGGTTGCCCGACGCGCGATCAGGCCCGACAGATCGCCCGGACCATCGCCGACAGCCCACTGGTGAAGACCGCGATCTGCGGCGCTGATCCCAATTGGGGGCGGATCGTCTCGGCGGCCGGATATTCGGGCGTCGTCTTCGACCCAGAGAAGATGGTACTGCGGCTCAACGGCACGCTCCTCTTCCGGGACGGCGCACCGGTCGAATTCGACGGGGACAAGGTCTCCGCATCGATCAAGGCGGTCCGCGAGACCCTCATCGAGCTCGACATGGGCTTCGGGAACGAATCAATCCGCTTCTACTCCAGCGACCTGACGGCAGAGTACGTCCACCTCAACGCCGATTACCACACCTGACGCTTCCCGGCCGATTTCGCACTCCGCCTCCGTTTCTTCCCCATCCCGAGGCCGGACGGGGCGGATTTCCGCCGGGACAGCCGGCGGCCCCCCCGATGCGGCTTGACGCGCCCGCGACGAGAGGGTTCTCTCAAGGGGTCTCACGAAGGATCTCTCAAGGGGACGCTTGAGCCAAATCGCGTCTCGCCCTGCCTCCCCCCACCGCCCATTCTCTCCCCGCTCCCCCTGAAGCCAATCGCCCCATGATCGCTCTCCCGCCCTTCCCGCTGCCGCTCATCCACACCCTTACCGGGGCGATGATGCCACGGTCCGCCTTTTCGCCGGCGGGGGAAAGGCTCCGGTCGGGCGCGGTGATGAAGGGGGGCGATTCTGAAGAAGCCGAAGAAGAGGTCGGCGACGAGGACGATCTGACGACCCCATCGCTGCCGGATGAGGAGTCGAGCTTCGACGACTTCGACGACGAGTTCGATGACGACTTCGAGGAGGAAGAGAACGATCCCGACTGGGATCATCCCGAGGAGAACGAACCCCAGCCGCCCGGCAAGGCGCCGTCGAAGAAGAAGTGACTTCGGTCGCCCCTGATCCGGTCGGCAACATGCCGGCAGGCCTGATCCTGTTCCATTCGTGGCCCTCCCTGCGTGGCTCCTCCCTTGTCCGCTCCCGCTGACACCCCAGGCGCGGATGATCCGGCCGGCGATGCCGCGCCGCAACCGCCGCGCCGTCCAAAACGGCGGCCGGCGTCATCGACTGG
>JBAWVV010000243.1:0-6644 GCA_037147115.1 Planctomycetia bacterium
CGTTCGCGGTGACGCCGGCAAGGCCGGCCCCGGTGGCCGTGACATTTTGCATCGCATTCGACCATCCGCCGTGAACGCCACTCGCCGTGGCCACCGTTCTCCAGACCGTGCCCACGTTGTCGCGGTCGGTGTCGGCGGCGAGTGTGCTACCCCACAGCGCGGTGCCTCCCCAAGCCGTCGCCGTCACCGGGTAGATATCGCCCGTGGCCTTCATCCACAGGTTGTTGATGGCGTTATCGGTCGCCGCGGCGCCAGTGTTCGTCGCCCAGATATTGCCGCTCTTGCCAATGTCGCCGCCGGCGGCCGTGAACGTACTGTCGCCGATCGCCTGGCCCGAGGCGGTCGTCGCCGTGACCGCACCGATGCTCCCCTGGCTCCAGAGGGTCGTCCCGATGATTCCCCCAGCCATCAGAGCACTCGCGCTGCCAGCATTGCCACCATTGCCGGCATTGCCAACAGGTGCACCAGCGAGGCTGATTCCACTAGCGCTGCCACCATTACCACCGAGACCACCACCACCAGCACTACTAATTCCACCAGCGCCACCATTGCCGGCCTTGCCACCAGTGCCGCCATTGCCAGCGCTACTAACTCCACCATTGCCACCAGCGCCACCGTTGCCAGCGGTACCGACAGCCGCACCGCTGGCAGATGATCCACCCACGCCACCACTCCGCGCCTCGATCGATCCGATCGAGCCGACGTGGGCGGTCAATGACGACATCGCGATCGCCCGGCCTGTGCTCCCGGGATTGACGGTTCCGCGGACGGCGCCGATGCTCCCCGCATCGACATAGAGCATCGCCAGCCCATCGGCGTTGGTTGCGATTCCCTCGATCGCCCCGACCATCCCGGCCACGGTCGCCTTCCAGCCTTGGATCCCGGCGCCGCCGAACGGCCCTCCCTCCCCCTTGACGAGATCAATGTGGCCGGCCGTGACGCTTCCTCCATCGATCCCCACACCCCACGAGGTGGCGGTGCCATGGAACTCCCCGACGCCGATCGGGGCGACGATCCACCCCCCCTGGAGCCCCCCCTGCGGCCCTTGAGCTGCGATCGAATCGATGGAGCCCTTGCGGGCCTCGAGCGTCACACCCATCAGACCGATGCCAACATTCATCGCATTGTTCGCCGCGATCGTGCCGATCGACCCGGCGGCGAAGCTCGTGTCGCCGATCGCCGCCGACATGCCCACCAGCGGCACGCTCATCACACCCAGCGACGTTGCTGATGCCCCTGCGATCCGCTCCCCAGCCACGAAGCGCGACTGCGTGATCGCCAGTTGGCGGATCGCGGTCGCCTTCACGGTGCCGATCGCACCACCGGCAGTCACCGCGGAACTCTCGATCGCGGCCCGATCCGCCAGCGGCTCAATGGTGATGTCGCCGATGTCGCCGCCAGCCTGGATGACAGCCCCTTTGAGCGCCCCTGCGAGCGTCTCCACGCCCGCGATCGATCCACCGGCCGTGATCGTGGCGACGATGTCGCCGCGGGAAGTGACCCTGCCAATCGAACCGCCGGCCATGATCGATCCCGCCAGCCCGCTGGCAGTCGCCTCCACGCTCCCGATGTGGCCGGTCGCCATGAGGTTGAATCCGGCGGCGTAGCCCGGCGCCTTGATAGACGCCAGGCTCTTGACCTCGACGAACCCCGACACGGATCCAAACGACGTTGGCGTCGTGGCCATGGGAACGTGGATCGCGCCAACATCGACCCCAGCCAGGCTGACGCGGAGGGTGGCGGCGGTATCCAACTCCAGGTCACCCCACGCTGTCGTGGCCCGATCGGCCACGATCGATTCGACGCTCGAGGTGCCGGGCGACATCAGGGTGCCAACCATCTGCCGCTCGACAGTCACCTTGAGATGCGTCTGAGCATCCCCATCGACGAGCCGGATGGCGCTGATGTCGGCATGGTCGCTGGCGCCCCCCATCAGTTCGATCTGCACCCCGGCGGCGTTCGACGAACCGTCAACGGCCACCCGAATCAGATCGCCATCCTGATCGAAGAAGGAGGCAGCCTGATAGGTCCAGCCGGGTGTGACCGAGAGCAACTGTCGCGGCTCCAGCCGCTCCGCCCCTGTTGACCGCAGCCCCCGGCGGCGCGACTTTCCTCCCCTGGTGCTCGGGTTTTGACGAAAATTGATCGAGCGCATGCGAAGAGCCCTGGGAAGGAATGACGGCGGAACACCCCTCCCTCTTAGCGTTCATCGGGGGTGGCGTCAACGAATCGGTGCTTCGGGAGATCGAGGACCGAACCCAAGGGCGATCGGTGCTTTCATTCGGAGGTCTCGCGGCATGCACCGTTCTGTCGCTCGGATCGTCCCGCTGCTGCTGTCGACCGTGGGACTCTTCAATGGCCTCCACGGAGCGGCCGACGAGCCGGTCGACGCCGCCACCGGACGGCCTTCCAACGGCGGCCGCCAGGGCCACCTTGGCCTTGAAGGGCGCCCCGAAAATCCGTCGTTTTCCGCCGTCGTGTCTCGGCGGCCACGGCTCACGCCCAGTCTCCCGCCACAATCCCCGATGACCGCGAGATCTCCGTCGGCCGGTGGAATGTGGCTTCCGTCGAGACGAACGGCAGGCCAGTCGACCCGGAACTCTTGGCGATGCTCTAGGTCATCTCCAGGCCTGACGGCTCCTGGGCCGTGCTGTTCAAAAGCCTGCCCGTAGCCGAGGGAACCAGCACGTACCGGCACGTACCGGCAGGACGAGTCCCCTAAGACGTTCGAGATGGCGACCCGGGGGAGCGAGAGCATCAAGCCTTCACGCTACACGGGGATCTACCGGCACGATGGCGACACGCGGGTGCTCTGCTTCGCCCCGGATGGCAAGCCTTGGCCGGATGAGTTCACGACACCAAGGCGCAGCCACCGCACCCTTGTGATGCTCAAGCGGGCCCGGGAGCCAAGACGCCGGCTCTACTTCACCTGCACCCAAACAAGCCTTCCGCCGCAGGTCTTGTTGTTGACGCTCCGCAGGCACGTCGGCGAGTTCTTCGTGAAGTGCGTCGACTGGTTCCCGCACGTCACGCATGTTGACTGCCACATCTGCGACGCCAGCGCGACCGACGGCGGAATGATCAGGGTGCCAAGAAGGGCGAATGCCAGAACGGATCGGCGGGACAAGATTGCCATGGGGGAACCTCGCTTGATGAGCGTGGAGGCCGGAATCAGCCCCCTTGATTCGTTCTGCGGGCGCCAGGTCATGTCGGGGCCAAGCCAGAGAGACGATTGCCGAGTGCCGAGGGATATCTTTGGGCCGCCGTAGGGCTCCTGACTCGATAGATATCAATCGAATCGTCGGGAAGGTCGACTCGCGGTTCGCCGTTGGGTTCGCCGTGAGTGCGCAGCGTGTTGGCCGAAGGCGGTGTCGGGGCGGAAGGGGGCGGGCTAGGCGGCGGCACGATCAGGCAGCGTCGAAGGCCCGCGCCTGTAGACTCCTTCCGCTACCGCGCCCCCGCCACACCCCAATACCGCCACCATGAAGCACCTCGCCCACTTCCTGCGTGCCACTGTGTTTGCCTGCTCGTTGGTCGTCATGGCCACAGCCGCCGAGCCCGAGTTCACTCCCGCCAGCCCCGCCCACGCTCCCTTCACCGTCGAACTGTGGCCCGATGGCACCCCGACGGCGATGCAGCCGAAGTCCGAGGCCACCGAAAAGCTCTTCCAGTCCTACGGGGGCCATCAGCCCAACCGGGTCACCGACGTCACGAAGCCCACGATCCGGGTCTATCCCTCGGGCAAGCCTGACAGCCCGGCCGTGATCGTGGCTCCCGGCGGCGGCTTCATGTTCCTGTCATGGGAGCACGAAGGGACGCAAGTCTGCACGTGGCTCAACAGCCTGGGCATCACCGCCGTCCTCCTTGAGTACCGGACGCCGACCCGCGACGAGCCGGAGATGTTCACGCTCCCGGTCGAAGACGCCCAGCGCGCCATGGGCCTCTGCCGGCACCATGCGAGTGAGTGGGGGATCGATCCAGCACGTGTTGGGATCCTGGGCTTTTCAGCCGGGGCCAATCTTGCCGGCCATGCAGCCTGGGACCGCGGAAGCAGGACCTACCGACAGGACCCGAAGCTGGACGACCCCCGCGGCCCCGACTTCCTCGTGTTCGTTTACGGCGGCGGATTTCTCGACAAGGACGACCCCTCAAAGTTCCGGCCGGGCTTCAGCGTGCCCCCGGATGCCCCACCAGCGTTCTTCGTCGTCGCCCATGATGACGGCTCCAACGCGACCGAGGCTGCGATGCTCTACCTGGCCTACAAGAAGCTCGAACTTTCTGCGGAGTTGCACGTCTTCGCCAAGGGAGGCCACGGCTTCGGCATGATGCAGCGGGGCCAGCCCATCGATCAGTGGCCCGCGAGGGTGGCCGAGTGGTTGGCGAGTATGGGGCTGGCTACCATCGCTGCCGAGTGAGGTGTTGCGATGTCCACGCCGACTTCACCGCCGCGCTCCACCCCGCACTGAACCAGCCAGCCCGCCACGGAACGCGTCGTGCTGGCGAGATTACTCGTCTTGTTCACCCAGCAGCTTCAATGCCTCCGCGACCACTTTCTCTGCCTCCTCCATCTTGCCGGCCTGGACTGCCGGGCCGAGCCGCTGCATCACCTTGGCGATCGGCGAGACGTCCTGGCCGCTGCGCTGCATCTCCTCCGCACGCTTCTGAACGCGCTGGATCTTGGCGGCCAGTTGCGGCGGGAGACCGGGGGGCCGCCTGACTTTGGGCCGCTCCAGGGGATTTTCGAGCTGCTCGACGGCACTGCTATAGCGATTGCGTACGAACGCTTTCATCGAATCGACGATCTGGTCGTAGCTCCGGTCGCCGGGAACGGTGACCCGCCGGGGCGGAAAGGGATCCGTCTTGAGGTCGTCCCTGATCAACGCGTATTTCGCGTCGATGACCTGGCAGAGGCGCTGAGGCTCAAACGACTTGTCGAGGATTGTGCGGGCCGACTTGCGATATCGCTCCAGGAGCACCGGATCGGCAATGATGCGTTCGAGCAAGGGATTGGGGGCACCCGTCGCCGGCACCGGCCAGGCGGCGTGCCAGTCGGCATGCACTCGGATCTTGTCGAAGGCCGTTTCGCAGAAGCCGACATCCAGATCCCATGGGAGGTAGTGCCAGCGATCGTGTTGTGCATCGTGGTAGAGGAAGTAGTTGTGTGGGCTCCAGCCCGTCAGTTGGTCGAACGCGCCGGAGAAAAGCATCACCGCCGTGACGCGTAAAAAGTCATCGACCTCCATCTTCGCTTCGAGCGTCTTTGCAAACTCCTTCGGCTCCGTCTGGTTGATCAGACTGATGAACTCGACCAGCAGGGCGGGCTCCTTCTTCGCGGACTTGTTTTTCGCCTCAAACGTCTTCAGGTAGATCGCTGGGTCGTCACCGAGGAACTCGAGGTTTGCTCCCGGCCCCCCCTTGTCGACCTTGAACAGGGCACCGCTGGCGTCGGGCAGATGGTTCGCGAGAAACGACTCGTCGATCCGCTCGACGTTCACATACACGCCCCGGTATTCCTCATTCACGAAGAGTTTGGCGTAGTTGCTGCGGTACGTCGGGATGCCGTGGTCGCGGAGGATCTCGGTGATGATCGGCTCACTGAACAGGCTACCGAACTGGATGGCGTTGTCGAAGGAAACCTGCCGGAGGCCGAAGAACCGCCGATCCTTGTCGGCCTTGTCGAACTTGATCAGAAAGCTGCGCTTGTGGGTCTGTTTCGGGCTGGAAGAGCTGTTGCCCTTGAAGCGGACGGCGACGTTCTCGACCGTGACGTCCCGCCACCGGAAGGTCGCGGGCACTTCGATGAGCTCCGGTAACGCCGCCACCATGCGATTCATGTCGGCTTCGGCGACAGACAGGTGGACCGACTGGACCTCGTCCTGCTGGTAAAACGCGGTCACGGCCTTGTCAGCGGCTAGGCCGCGGCCGGACAATTCCGGCTTTGCCGCGGAAGGCGGCTCGGCACCGGCGGCGAGCCCGCCCGCGGTCAACAGTGCAACGCAGACCCAGAGAGCTGGCGTTTGCACGAGTTACCTCTGAACGGGAGTTGCCGGTCGACGTTGGATCTCAGCCATCCACTCATCCGACCGTGGTTGCAGCGAGTTATCTGGCGACGTGTCCGCCAGACCCTACGGCCGACCTGAGGGGGCCAGGCCCCAACCGACGCCGACGCGCGGTTTCGGCCCCGCTCGTAGCCGCACACATTTATCTAACCTACTCTTTTTCCGCGAAGCCGCTAGAGTCCCCACGATTCAGCGCCCATGCCCAGCTTTTTTATAGGTCATTTCGACCTCCAGCCACACGTGGGTCGTTGAATCTTCAAAGGACGTTTTTATGGCTGATATTGTCGATACCGCAGTCGGTGCAGGCTCATTCAAAACGCTCGTTGCTGCCGTAACCGCAGCGGGGCTCGTTGAAACGCTCAAGGGCGCAGGGCCGTTTACCGTTTTGGCACCGGCCGACACCGCCTTCGCCAAACTGCCCGCTGGTACGGTCGAATCGCTCGTGAAGCCTGAAGCGAAAGCAACTCTCACCGGAATCCTCACCTATCACGTCATTGCGGGCAAACACCTCGCCGCCGATGTGATGAAGATGACGTCGGCCGCCACCGTCAACGGGCAGTCGGTCGATATCAAGGTTGCCGATGG
>JBAWVV010000244.1:0-6596 GCA_037147115.1 Planctomycetia bacterium
TGCCGTTCGCCTCGCCACATGCTTGGTGGCGAAAGCGGGCCGGGTTCGTCGAACATCACGTCTGGGTCACGCCGTTCCATGCGGAGGAGCGGTTTGCTGCGGGCGAATATCCAAACCAGAGTTCCGGCGGCGACGGTCTCGTGCGTTGGACCGCAGCGGATCGGCCGATCGAAGCAACCGATGTCGTCTTCTGGTACACCTTCGGCCACACCCACCTACCGCGGCCCGAGGATTATCCGGTCATGCCGACGGCATACATCGGATTCCTACTGAAGCCGGCCGGTTTTTTTGCGAGGAATCCTGCCAATGATGTGCCGCCATCGGCGAGGAAGCAGTCGGCGGCCGAGGGTGGCTGTTGTCATTGAGTAGCGTGACGGTCCACCTGTCTTTCGTGGAGACGCCGACGATGTGTCCGATATGTTGGGCCACTCTGTTGGCGACGTTCGCGCTGGCCATCGGCACTTCGGCGGTCGTGATCGCCGGCAGAGACCGAATCACGCTGCTCATCGCCATGCCGCTGCTCGTCGCCGCTGCCGTCCAGCGGGCGGGCATCGTGGATGTTGCCGGGGAGGTATTCGCCGTAGTGATCGCAATGATCGTCGCCCGGGTTGTGTGGGTTGTTGCACAACACCGCGAGCACCTCCTGCTTGACGAGGCGTGGCGGCGGGCCGTCTGGATCGCCCACGCCTCCTGCCCCAAGCGTCGTCGCGCCGCCGGGGCCAGCCTCGGTGCCCGAATGGCCGAACGATCCGACTTCGGCCCTCCGCAATCCACGGAAGGCCACGCTCATGGATAAGATCCCAGTTGCTCCGTTGCCACGCTACGAGGTTGCTGACCCGGTGGCCCCTGGCTACGTCGAGGCCGGGCTCGCCCTGCCGGCGGTGGACGACAGGGTTGCCACCCTCCACAAGCCGCTGCGCACCGGACACATCTGGGCCTTGGGCGTCGGTTCGGTGATCACCGGGGAGTTTTTCGGCTGGAACGGCGGCTTGGGGGTCGCAGGCCCGATCGGCATGCTCCTGGCATCCCTGTTCGTCTGCGGTTTGTACATGGCGTGGGTGCTGTCGTTGGCAGAGCTCGCCGTGGCCATGCCGTTTGCGGGAGGACCATTGGCCTATGGCCGCAGAGCGGTGGGACCGTGGCTCGGCTTTCTGATGGGGTGGTCGATGCTGCTGGAGTGCCTGTTCGCCACGATCGGCACGGCGATCGCCACGGGTGGGTATGTGTTTTTTATCCTGCAGAGCTTGGTCCCCACGGCCGACGAACGCACGGTTACCACGGTAGCCGCGCTCGGAACGGTGCTGCTGTTTGCGATCCTGCAGTGGCTCGGGGTGGGAACGCAGGCAAAGGTCATGCAGTGGATGACGTACGGCGCGGTCGTGGCGCTCGTCTGGTTCTGGGTGGCGTGTATCCCCGGCATCCGCATCGAGCGACTGATCACCGACCCAATTCTGCCGGGGGGCTGGAAGGGAGTGCTGCTGGCGATTCCGTATGCTATCTGGTTCCTGGTGATCATCGAATCGGTGGCGTTGGCGGCGGAGGAGGCGCACGAACCGCATGTCGCGATTCCCCGCGGGTTGGCCTATGCCCAGGTCACGCTCATCGTCTTGGTGGTGGTGACCTGGTTCGTGGTGTCGACCGCGGGTGAAGACTACCGAACGATCGGCGATCCAACGCTCGCGTTTCCCCTACCTGTGGTCTACCGGCAGGTGTGGACGGGCGCGGCCCACCAGTGGCATCTCATGGCATTCTCCGTATTGGCGATCTGCGGGATGGTGGCCAGCTACAACGGGATGATTTTTGCCGTCAGCCGCCAGGCGTTTGCACTGGGGCGGGCCGGTTACCTCCCCACGTTCCTGGGCAGGGTGCATCCG
Source organism: Planctomycetia bacterium (assembly GCA_037147115.1). GTDB lineage: Bacteria > Planctomycetota > Planctomycetia > Pirellulales > UBA1268 > QWOP01. The sequence continues at coordinate 1,875 of JBAWVV010000244.1, forward strand.
GTGAGACGCACGCCCTACGCCGCCATCGCCGCGGGATCTCTCGTCACCGCGGTGTTCGTGCTCGGAAACTACTTCGACAAAGACATGGTGACCATCGCAGTGCTCACCTGCAATCTCACGGCGCTGGTGTGGTATGCCTTGGCGATCGTCTGCTTGTTCGTTCTCCGGTCGAAGGAGCCGGACATGCCGCGGCCCTACCAGGTGCCGCTCTATCCGGTATTACCAGCAGCGGTGTTGCTGATGAGCATCCTGTCGGCCGTGATCTACGGATGGTCGCAGGAGCAGACCGTGCTGTGGCTGATGGCCGGCATGTATGGGCTAGGGCTGGCCTACTACTTCTGCCGAGGCCGTATCGTTGCCGCTGCTCCGGAGGAATCCGGCAGGCCATGCTCTCAATAACAATCTAAGTTCCGGGGCGAACGGCGGACCTACAATCTGCGTCACGGTGGTGCCCGTACTCGAGCCACAACTGCGGCCGTCGCTTCACGTCCTTCGAATCCGTGCCGAAGAACTTGTGGCCGACGAGCGACGTGTAGTGGCCGATATACTCCGACCGTACAAGCAGATCGACAGTGGCCACGGGGGACGCGGCCGCGGCGTTGACGGCCAGCGTGACATCCCACTCGATCCACGGCATCGGCTCAGTGCTGCGGCGAGGAACGGCGAACGACACGAATTCCCCTCTGGTCGCGTGCTCACCCTGCCAGGGCTTCCCGGTCCCGGTCTCAAGCCAGGTCGCGCCCTTCCCCCACGAGTCCGCCGGCAGGACATTGACCGAAATCCGATCCTCCATGCCGCCGGAGAGCGCTAGCGGAGCGTGGTTGATGCAGAGCCTCAGCACGGCCAGCCGCGCCGGCTTCGGCGGCAGTTTCTCGAAGCGGACGATCGCCAGCTTCTCGTTCTTCTTGGGCTTCGATCCCCATCCCCCCTCGCAGCTCCGCGCCTCAAAAAGCTCTTCACCGTCGAACGGCTTTGACTCGCTGGCCGCGTCGATGGTGGCGGCCGTGCAGCCCGAGTATTCGGGAAAACAGTCGCCGTCAGCGGGGCCGTTGCGGAGGATGACCTGCGTCGCGGGCGGCGCGGCTACAAGCACGCTCGTGGACACCGCCGAAGCTTCACCGGCTGCGGAGTAGGAGCGGACGGCGATGTGCGGAGCGCTTCCATCGAGCCTCGTCAGCACCGCCTCCTGCGTCGGCCCGCCGCCGGTGGCATAGTCGCCCCGCTGCACCGGCAGGGTAGCCCACTGCTGTTCGCCGATTTCCGGTCGGTCGCTCCAGCGAACTTCCCAGCGAGCGGGCTTGCTGGCGGGAACGCTCCAGCGCACCCTCAGCCCCCCCTCCTCCTGCACCATCGGTCGCAGGTCGTCGACTCGCGTCGGCCCGTCGAAGGCCAGTCCGCTGAAGACGACGGGCATGCCCGCGTCGCAATTGACGACGTCCGGCTGGCCGTCGCCATCCATGTCGGCGACGTCAAAATAACGGTAGCGGCCCGTGAGCTCGAACTTCCCCCCGGCCGCCGTCAACACCATGGCAGGCTTCGCGAACCGCAACGTGAGCGGATCGGGCGAGACGTTCTTGAGAAAAAGCAGTTCGCTCTTCGGGGTGAAGCCCTCAATGACCAGGTCGCGGAGGCCGTCGCCGTCGAGGTCGAGCCCCTTCACGCCGCAGTGCATGGCGTATTGATCTTGCCAGTGGGCGTTCACCGCCAGCGGCGCGCCCGCCTCATCGGCCAGCGGGATGGCCTGCGTGAATTCCGGGTCGTCGTTGGTGCCGGTGTTCCGCAACAGTGTGAACGTCTTCGCCTGAGGCCAGTTGCAGAACGCGCGGGTCGTGCCCAGCAGGATGTCCCAGCGGCCGTCGTCGTCCCAGTCGATCGCCTGTGGAAAGACGGAAATGCGTTCGTTGCGGGTACGGTCGCCGACCACCGTCCATTCCTTGCCGTCGGCCGAGACCTCAACCTTGTAGTGGTAGAAGATCTCGTCCTCCTCGAACCCCACCCGCAGCAAGCGGCCCTGCCAGAGAAAGCTGTCCAACTGGTTGTACCACTGGCTCTGGCGGTTGGAGAGCAGGAATCGGATCCGCTCCATCGCCGCCGGTGCCTTCAGCTTGACCACGGCGCCGCCGCGGTAGAACCCAAACGTCGTCGCCCGCAGTTCGGTGTCGGTGTTGGCGTTGCCTGGCTGAAACATGTTCATTGGCCGGGCTACCATCGGCTTCTTGAAGGTGTTGTCCCGCGTACCGGTCACCGATTCGATCGCCTCGGGTGCAGCGATGTTCCGGCCACCGGCGAAGAGCTCCAGTTGCAGCAGGTGCAGGTGGCCGTCGTTGAAGTTGCCCATGCCGTTGGTATCGTTGGAGATCCGCACGTACTGCACTTGCTGCGGCTTCTGGATCGCGATGTCCTGCCAGCCCTTCATGCGGTTGGTCTCGCCTGGCAGCGAGATCGGCCGCATCCGCTGGAACGAAAGGCCGTCGGCGGCCAACTGGTCGAAGAGGAAGAGCTTCGAGCCAGCCGAGGCGAGGATCCGCTTCGGCTCGCCGGGCACCACGGCCAGCGCCGAGCGGTAGCGGTCGTACTGGTGAATCTCCTCGGCCACCGGGACGAGGTCTTGGTTGCCTTGGTAATTGAAGTAGCCCTCCATGCGGAACGAACACGGCCCGTCCTCGTCGCTTGTGTTGCGGAGGAGCGCGGCCCGCCGCAGGGCGAACTTGCAGTGGCAGTCGGTCTCGCCGAAGAGGATCAGGTCGCGAGAATTCTTCCCGAACCAGTCGGCGATCGTGGGCTGGTACGACCGCTCGAACCTGGGAAAGCTGCGGCCTCGCAGGACCGTGGCCGAATCGAACCGCAGCGGCTCCCGCCCGGTCGCGGCCAGATTCCGATACCACCGGACCGAGCCCCGGTCGCCGCCGTCGAGTACGAGCATGTCGAGAACGCCGACGCCCCGCATGTCGTGAAAGACGGCCGAAACGCCTGCGGGGATCGGCCTGCTCTCGGCATCCCGCACCGGCTCGGCTGGCGCAAACCGGTCTGGCGCGTCGCCCGTGCGGCGAAACCAGACGAGTTCGGGCCGGGTGGGCCAGTCGACGCGGAAGGCGTTGCGGTGGATCGGTGTTTCACAGGCGACGATGTCGAGCCGACCATCGCCGTCGAGATCGACGACGGCGGGATTAGGGGCAACGATCGCCGCACCGGCGGTGTCATGGAGCACGAGTCCGGCGTCGAAGTGGGGCTCGTTTCGCGTGCCGACATTCCTATAGAAGACGCTCTGGCGATCCGGTGCCACGGACAGTCGGGCGGCCAGTTCCGTCGCCGTGGCCGACTTCAACGCGGCCGATGGCGGGATGACCACAGGGATTTTTGCTGTCATCCATGGCGTCCATTTCTCGCCCGTGTCGGCGGGATCCACAGGCGCGAGCCCAGGCGCCTCCCCCTTGAACCGGCAGACGATCAGGTCCTCTAAGCCGTCGCCGTCCCAGTCGGCTGCGGTCATCGTCAGCACTTGCCGCGGAAACACCCCCTTGTTCCAGAACATGCTCTCGGGGCCGGCCGGAAGGCGGGTGTTCTCCTCGCACATCTGCGGCGATCCTGGAAAAAACCAAGGCTTGTTCGGCCACATCGTCCACCAGTAGGGCGCCAGGGGCGTGCCGATGTCGGGCAAGTACCGCAAGCGTCCCTCGTAGAGCACCATATCGGGCCGGCCGTCGTGGTTGAAGTCGCAGAACGTCCTGGCCATCACGTGCTCGATCGTGGTCGGCGCGGTCTCCGTGCTGTTGTAGGGCAGCCAGATGCCGTGGCCGTACTGCGGATCGGCCAGCGTGCCATCGTTGAGGTAGATCGTCACGCTCCCGGTCGAGCCGGTGTCGTGGAACAGCAGATCGGGGAGACCGTCCCGATTCCAATCCATTACCGTCAGCCCCGCATCGCAGTGAAACTGGTTGCCGGCAACCGGCAGCCCAACCGGCGAGAGCAGCAGGGGCGACGGCGGGCCGCCGCAGGCGGGTGAACCCATGGAGAGTATCGCCAGGCCGTAGCCCGACGAGAGCAACACCGCGACGAGCAAATCAGGCAGCCGCAAAGTCATCAATCGTGGATTTTTCCGCATCGCTTGCCCCTTGGAGCCGGAACGGACGATTCCAGATCATATCATCGCGGACCGCGAAACTCCAAATCAGGTGCGCTCGCAAGGTGCCACACGGCCATGGAACTTCTTCTTCGATTCTAACAGTACGTCTGCTCCCAACTTCGTAGTGAGTCTCCGTAGTCACCGTCGAGCGCTGATGCGTTCGAGTACGTAATAAAATACTGGTGTGAAAAAGATACCAAAGAGCGTTACGCCGATCATTCCAGAAAATACGGTAATGCCCAACGACCAACGCAGTTCTGCTCCGGCCCCCTTGGCCACAACCAGCGGAAAGACGCCCAGAATAAAGGCAAACGAAGTCATCAGAATCGGTCGCAGTCGCAACCGGCAAGCCGAGAGCGTGGCGGAGGTGGGATCGTGTCCCTCATTGCGCAACGTTTTGGCAAACTCCACAATGAGAATCGCATTTTTACACGCCAGTCCCACGAGCACAACAAATCCCACCTGCGATAAAATGTCGATTGGCAGCTTGGAAAGTGCTAGGCCCACAATCGCGCCCAAGAAGCATAGTGGCACGACCAGAATCACGGCCAAGGGTTGCAGCCAGCTTTCGTAGAGAGCCGCCAGCACCAAAAACACCA
>JBAWVV010000245.1:0-6584 GCA_037147115.1 Planctomycetia bacterium
TGTGCTGAGCCGCTCGCGTGCGCTGGGTCAGACCGCGGCGAGCGCGGCGGCGAGCGTTTGGAGAAACGTGGCAACGTCAGTTGTGGTGTTGTAGCCGTGGAACGCAACGCGGAGCCGGCCGGCGTGGTGCATGACGTGGATCTTCCTCTCGTGGAGGAAGCGGTGGAGGGCATCGGCCTGGGGATGGCGGAAGGCGAGGATGCCCGCCAGCCGCGCCGGATCGGTCGGTGAGAGGAGATCGACGCCGAGGGCCCCCAGGCCGGCAAGGCACTCGGCAACCAGTGGCTCGGCCCGGCGATCGATCGCGGCAACACCGACACCCGAGAGATATTCCAGCGCCCCGTGGATCGCGTAGAGGGCGGGGTAGTTCGGCATCCCGATGGCGAAGCTCGCGGCGCCGGGGAGGCTCTCGGCCCGCTCGAAGCGGTCGGCCCCGAAGGCGTCGTGAATGTTGAACCAGCCACCGGCGGGCACGGTCCACGCGTCGCGGCGCGTTGGCGGCACGCCGACGATCCCGCCGCCATGGGGCCCGAGGAGCCACTTGTGCGTGCTCGAGACGATGAGATCGGCCCCGGCCAGGGCACCCGAATCGCGATCGAGGGGGATTCGCCCCAGCCCCTGCGTGACATCGACGGCCAGGAGCGCCGGGGAATGGCGGTGAACGATCTCGGCAACCGCCGGCACGGCGGCGCGGAAGCCGTTGTAGAAGCTCACCAGCGGCAGGGAGACGAGCCGTGTCCGTGGCGAGAGGAGCGCGATGAGGTCGTCGTTCACGAGGCTCCCCCCACGCGAGCGCCACACCTTCACGGTGGCCGGGCAGCTATCTTGAAGAAACGGCGTGACGCTCGACGGGAAGTCGAGATCGGTGACGACGACCTCCTCCCCGTCGCGAAGCCCGAGGGCGAGGCTGGCGAGATTAAACGCCTCGGAGGAGCAGGAGCAGATGGCGACATCGTCGGTGTCGAGGCCGATCAGCTCGGCGGCAAGCCGGCGGGCTTCCGCATGGACCGCGGCGTGCCGCAGCCGGCCATCCATTCCGAGCTGCTTGTCGCGGAAGTACTGGCCGAGCCCCTCACCGACAGCCGGCGGCGGAATCCCCTCGGCGGCGGTGTTGAGATAAACGATTCCCGTGAGGGCAGGGAAGTCGCGGGCCCGCGTGGCGGCATCGAGCATGGGGAACTCCGCTTTTCAGTGGTCCCCCACCTCGACGACGTCAGGGGAGGAATGGGGCATCGGAATCGGAAGGCCGTCGCCGGCGAGGCTCTCAAGATGAAGCTGCACGGCCTCGTGGATCAAGCCGGTGACCTCGGCCCGCGACGATCCAACGGCGATGCAGCCCGGAAGGTCTGGCACGTAGGCCCCGAATCCGGATGCCGTTTCCTCGATGACCACGAGGTATTTCATGCGTCGCTCCCTCCGTTATCGTCGTCCCGCCGGTCCACAGGCCGCAGCCCGGCTTGCTTGAGCACGCTGTTGAGGGTGCCGGGAGGAACGTCACCCGACGGCTTACCCGCCACGGTTACGGTACCCGACTTGTGAGGATGGCGAAACTGCCGGTGACTTCCGCGCTGGCGCACCTGCATCCACCCATCATCCTCGAGAGCGCGGACGAGATCTCGAACGGTGGTGGTCATGCGTACAGTTTATTGGCCGAGCCACCGTCCGGCAAGCGTCAGCCAGGCACCGGGGCCGCAGGACCAGCCACCCCCTATCCCCGCAGCATCGCCCAGCCAAAATGAGACGATCCAAATCGCTGCGTTCTCCCGGAGATCCCCACCATGCGTGCCCGACTGATTCTCAATGGCAAGAAGGCGGGGCTCCAGCCGGTGCGCGACGCGGTCGCGGCCGTGCGCCGCTCGGGCCACGCGCTCGAAGTTCGCGTCACGTGGGAGAAGGGGGATGTGGAGCGGCTTGTCGCCGAGGCGGCAGCCGACGGCGTCGAGCGGATCATCGCCGGTGGCGGTGACGGGAGCGTCAACGAGATGGCCAATGGACTGATGCAGCTTACGGCGCTCGAACCGGCGCGGCGTCCGGCAATGGCGATCCTCCCCCTCGGTACCGCCAACGACTTTGCCACCGCCTGTTGTGTCCCGATCGATCCGCTCGCGAGCTTGAAGCTGGCCTGCGAGGGAGCGCCGCGGCCGGTCGATCTGGCCCGGGCGAATGACCGGTATTTCGTGAATGTCGCCTCCGGGGGGTTCGGGGCCGCGGTCACTGCCGACACGCCGGTAGAACTGAAGGACTTCCTCGGCGGCGGGGCCTACACGCTGATGGGGATTCTCAAGGCGGTCAACTTCCGCCCCTACGCCTGCACGCTGCGAACGCCCGATGGCGAGAGCAACGCCGGGATGATCGTCGGCGCCGTCTGCAATGGCCGCCTCGCCGGCGGCGGCCATCCACTCGCCCCCGAGGCCCGGATCAACGACGGCCTCCTCGATGTCGTTTCCTTCGCGCCGTTCGCGTTCAGCGACATCCCCGAGGTGGCAGCTGAGCTGGCCGCCGCGGTCTCCGCTGACCCTCTCGTCCGAGGGGGTCGATGGATTGTCCGTCAGCGGGTGCCGTGGGTTGAGACTGAGAGCCCCGGCGAGCTTCCGGTGAACCTCGACGGCGAGCCGATGAAGGCCCACCGCTTCCGCTTCGAGGCGGTCCCGGGGGCGGTCGCCATGATCCTCCCCACGGACTGTCCCTGTCTGGAACGCTGGGAGTCGAACGAGAAAGCCCTTCACGCCCCTTCCGGTCGTCTGCCCAGCTCGCGCAGCCCTTGACCGGCCGCGGTAAGATGGCTGTCGTGAGGGGTGGCGGCGCGCCGGCACCGCACAGGCCCAGCCGCCCTGCGAAACCCCAGGCAGAGGAGCGAGCGATGGCGACCGTCGAGCCATCGACGGCGATGGAGAGCGCCCCGGGCGTTCCAGCCTCAACGCGCGCCCCCGATCAGCCGACGCGGATCGATTCTTCAGGCCCCGAGCCGGAAGGTCTTGTCTGCGGCGACGACAGCGCCGTCGCTGCAGCCTTCGACGACCCCTTCCACGCCCAACTCACCGTCGGGCCGATCGATCAAACCGTCCACCTCCGGCCGCTGACCGTCGCCGAACGGCGGACGGTGATCCATGCCAGCGAAGCGAGCGCCAATGTCGATGCTGGCATGGCGGGGGCGATCGGCGTGGCGGGGGCCGGAGGACGCTATCGGCTCATCCGCGAGGTCGGCCGTGGCGGGATGGGAGTGGTCTACGAGGCGCTCGATCTCCAGCTCGAACGCTCCGTGGCGATCAAATCGCTCAAAGTCCGGGGGGATCGGCCGGCGCAGCTCCAGCGCTTCCTCCGCGAGGCACGGATCGCCAGCCGGCTCAACCATCCCGGCATCCTGGCGATCCATGAGTTCGGCCAGACCAGCGACGGCCGCGCGTTCATGGTGATGCGTCTGCTGCGCGGCCAGACGCTCCGGCAGATTCTCGATGCCCGCGCCGGCGCGGCCGACGATCTTCCGCGCCTCCTCGCCGCCTTCCTCCAGGCCTGTCAGGCGGTGGCTTATGCCCATGCCGCCGGTGTCATCCATCGCGACCTCAAGCCCGCCAACATCATGGTCGGGGAGTACAGCCTCGTGACGGTGATGGATTGGGGATTGGCAAAGTTCATCGACGATCCCCAGCCAGACGTCGTGCTCAACGACGAGGATCGGGGGACACCCGAGGACCTCCACACCGCCTGCGGGACGGTGTTTGGCACCCCTGGCTACCTCGCGCCGGAACAGGCACGGGGAGAGATCGATCGCGTCGATCGGCGGACCGATGTCTTCGGCCTGGGATGCATTCTCTGCGAGATCCTCACCGGGATGCCGGCCTACCGGGGGACGACACCGGCCGAGGTGTTGCGGCAGGCCGAGGAGGGGGACACGGCCGCGGCGCTTGCCCGCCTCGAAACCTGCGAGGGCCCGGAGGCGCTTGTGACTCTCGCCCGAGCTTGCCTGGCAAGCGCCCCCGAGCAGCGCCCGGCCGATGCCGGCGAAATGGTCGAGGCTCTTGTCACCCACCTCGAGTCAGGGCAGCGCCGGGCCGAGCAGCAGTTCGTCCGATTCTTCGATCTCGCGATCGATCTGTTCTGCATTGCCAGCCTGGCGGGGACGTTTCTCCGCGTCAGCGACAACGCGGTCCGCCTTCTCGGCCACCCCCAGCGCGTGCTCCTGTCGAGGAAGTTCCTCGATTTCGTCCATCCCGACGACCAGGCGACGACGCTGGCGGAAGTTGCGAAGCTCGGCCGCGGTGAAACGACGCACCGCTTCTGCAACCGCTACCGCTGCGCCGACGGCCGCTACGTGACGCTCGAATGGAACGCCCGCGCCGTGCCGGAGGAGGGGGCGATCTACGCCGTGGCCCGGGATGTGACGGCGCTCCAGCCCGATCCGGTCCTCGAGCGCCTCCGCGACGAGCGCGACAGCCTGCTCGCGCGAGTCGCCACCCTCGAGCGGATGCTGCCGACGGAGCCGCTGGCGTAAGTGTCTCTGGCCGAGGGCGAATGCTTGCTGGCGACGGCACCGGCGCGGCGGAAAGTTCGGCGCGGGGATAGAATGGGGCTGCGGTGACGGGGCATCTTCTCCGTCAGAAAGGTTCGAGAGCCCGGGGAATGCGCGATGGACGGCCGGACGACCGACGACGAGGGGAAACGCGAGATCCGCTCGACTGGCTTCAGTAAACCCGTGGCCGGTGTCCCTGACGCCGATGGCCGGCCCCCGCACGACGCCCCCACCGTCGCCGTGAAAAGCGTGTCGGACGGAGCCATGCCCTCCGTCTCCTTCGCCAGCGGCATCGAGTTCGAGCCCGCAGCCGGCATCGAGTCGTCGGCCGCGCTTCGGGCGCCGGTCGACCAGACCCTCGAACTCCATCCCTGGTATGGCGGCGACGCCTCGGGAAGCGCGGCCGGCACCGACAGACCCGGGCCGGGAGACGACGCGCTCTCAGGTGTCGGCTCGGTCGCGAGCGGCAGCCGCTACCGGGTGGTGCGGGAGATCGGCCGCGGTGGCATGGGGATCGTCTACGAGGCGTGGGACGTGTTCCTCGAGCGCCCCGTGGCGATCAAGTCGCTCCAGGTATGCGGCGACCGGCCGGCCCAGCTGCGACGATTTCTCCGCGAGGCGAAGATCGCCAGCCGATTGAACCATCCCGGCATCATGGCGGTCCACGAGTTCGGGATCACCGACGATGGCCGCGCCTACATGGTGATGAGGCTCCTCCGCGGCCAGACGCTGCGGCAGATCCTCGACGCCAGAAGCGACCCCGCCGACGATCAGCCCCGGCTCCTGGCCGCCTTCCTCCAGGCCTGCCAAGCCGTCGCTGCGGCGCACGATGCGGGGGTCATCCACCGCGACCTCAAGCCCTCCAACGTCATGGTCGGCGAGTACAGTCTCGTGACGGTCATGGACTGGGGGCTGGCGAAGGTACTCGCCGAGCAGGAAACCCCCGATCATGGAGTCCACCACGAGTCCCCCGGCGACGCGCCGCACACCGTCTGCGGGACTCTCTTCGGCACGCCCGGGTATCTAGCGCCGGAGCAGGCTCGGGGGGAGACCGAGGCGATCGACCGCCGCTCCGACGTCTTCGGCCTGGGGTGCATCCTTTGCGAAATCCTCACCGGATCCCCGCCGTTTCGAGGCGACGGCCCCGCCGACGCCTGGCGCCGAGCCGCCACGGGCGACATTGCTGAGGCGCTTGCGCGGCTCAAATCCTCCGGCGGCCCCGAGCCTGTGGTGCGGCTCGCCCGCCGCTGCCTCGCCGCCGATCGCGCCGCGAGGCCCGCCGATGCGGGGGCCGTCGTCGACGAACTTGTGGCCTATCTCGAGAGCGGACAGCGGCGCGCCGAGCAGCAACTCGTGCGGTTCTTCGATCTCTCGGTCGACCTCTTCTGTGTCGCCGGCCTCGACGGGTTCTTCCGTCGCGTCAACGAGAACTTCTACCGCGTCCTGGGCTACGCCGAGTCGGAGTTGCTCGCGAAGCGGTTCGTCGACTTCGTCCATCCCGATGACCGCGAGGCGACCCTGACCGAGGTCAGTCGGTTGTCGCGCGGCGAGACGACGCTCCGCTTCCGCAACCGTTATCTCCGCGTCGACGGCATGGCCTTGTGGCTCGAATGGAACGCCCGCGCCGTGCCCGAGGAGGGGGTGATCTACGCGGTGGCGCGGGACGTGACCGAGCGGGTGCGCTTGGAGAACGATCTCGAGAAGTCGCGGCGCGACGTGGATGACTTCATGGAGAACGCGAACGTTCCCCTCCATCGCGTCGACGCCGACGGGATCATCGTGTGGGCCAATCGGGCGGAGCTCGAGTTGCTCGGCTACGCGCGCGCGGAGTACGTCGGCCAGCCGATCGCGAGGTTCCATGCCGACGCGGAGGTCATCGCCGACATCCTCTCCCGGCTCGGCGCGGGGGAGAGCCTGGCCGGGCGCGCGGCGCGCCTCGTGGCCCGAGATGGCTCGATCCGGCGCGTCGCCATCCATTCGAGCGTCTCTACAGAGGCGGGAGTCTTCCGTCACACCCGCTGCCTGTCGTTCGCCGTCAGCGCGACGAGCCGGGAGAGGATGTCGGCGATGACCTCCG